>JAEXOD010000106.1 GCA_023447335.1 Bacteroidota bacterium | reverse complement strand
TAAAAACTGATGAGTTTTATTATATTGCTTTTAGTAAAGAAAAAGAAAAGCAACTGACTGAATTTGAGGAATACATTTTTAGCAAACTTATCACTGCTAATATAAAAATTGAAAAAAATGAACACCTAAATTGGCAAGAACGATATTATGTAAGATTAAATTCTGAAACCGCAACTATTTCTTTCAATTATAATGGGAAAGGCATGTTTAGATTTCCAACATTTACAGAAGTTAGTGCAACTTTTAAGAAAGAACTGGCTAGCTCTTTATTCTTAAGAAATACTATTTATGACTTTAATAACATTAAGGATGGTTGGCGCAAGAAATATTATGAAAAATTAGCTGATCAGTTAAAACATAAAAATATTTTTTTTCATCAAATTATACAAACAGATTTTAAAGATCGAATAAAGTTATTCGATTTGGAAAATGAGGAAGTTGAGTTAGAAGTTTACTATACAATCAATTGTGAGTTCAGTATAATTACTGCAAAATACTATTCAAAAACAACAATTTGGGATTTGATTGTAGAATCAATTTTAACAATTAGAGAAGGGTAGTGTGGATACTAAAACAGTTTTTCAACTTAGAAAAAAAGCAAAAGATTTAGAGGGGAGAGAGAAGTTAGAACTACTAACTAAAGGATTGAAAATCGCTGAAGAATTATACCACCATGATTCTTCCGATGAATGGATACAAAAAGCGCTTGCTTATACTTTAATAGATATGTGCAAGTACTTCGTAGAAATCGGAGATTTTAATTCTGCAAGTAAAAAATTTGAACAACTATCTAGAATAAAATTCAAC
This sequence comes from Bacteroidota bacterium, assembly GCA_023447335.1. Taxonomy (GTDB): domain Bacteria; phylum Bacteroidota; class Ignavibacteria; order Ignavibacteriales; family Melioribacteraceae; genus JAEXOD01. Next base: position 2,548 of record JAEXOD010000106.1, on the reverse strand, counting down.
ATAAAAGATGATATAATTGAAAATCAAAAACATTTTATAAGTAAGAGAACAGAATATTATTACGATGATGTTAAAAAAGCTGAGGAGTATAGCAAAAATGGACATCATGAAGAAGCCATTAATATAATAAAAACAATTAAAGCAAATAATAGATTTTCGAATTTACATCATGAAACTTATGGTTGGATAATTTATCGGTATATTAAAGATAAAAATTCATCGTTAACATCTATCGAAGTTCGTAAATTACTTAAAGAATATATTGAATTAAAAAACATTAGACCTTCAATGCTTCATTCTTGCATATTAGAATTAAGTTTAAATTATTATCGAGATCATTCGGATTTTAATTTTTATAATTTTTTTAAACTTTGGGGTCCATCTAATTTAATGGATGAAGATAAACAACCGCGGATTTTGAATGACAAAAAAATTCAACCCCTAATAGCTAGAGTAATTCGAGCGTTTTTTGAGAAAAATATTATGGTTGATATTGAATACCTTACTGAAAATATTGATTTGAGTTTGTGTAATCCCTATTATCCTTCTTCAAAACAAATTCTTGATTTATTGAGAGAACCATATTTTTGGAACTTACATAAGAAACTTAAAGAAAACAATATTACAGAATTATGGGATATATTAATTAGCTACAATAAAAAATTTCTGAATTATGAAGGTTCAATATGGCATTCAAAAATTTTAGATTTTGTTGCAAAGTTTACAGATGAAAATGATGTTAGATTTTATGATTTTTTCAAGACTTGGGATCCAGTTAAGCTACTTGATGTGGATTGGAGAGAGGAAAAAAAAGATGATAAGGTTTACAAACCACTAGCATACAGATGCTTAAAAAAAGTTTTTGACATTATAAGTAAACAAAAAATTAATGATGTTAAATGGTTGTTACCCGTTTATTCAAAAGCCATTAAAATTTTTTCAGATGATGAATGGATTTTAAGAGAATATGGTTTATTGCTTATAAAAGAAGGAGACTACAAATTAGCAATTAGTATTTATCAAAAATTGGTATTATCGTTAGGCGATAAATTCTACATTTGGAAAGAATTTGCAAGTTGTTTTGTTGCTGACCGTGAATTGAAAATTGGAATGCTATCTAAAGCTATTCAAGTTGAAAAAAATGAAGATTTCTTAGGAAGTATACATTTAGAACTTGCAAAATTATTCTTCGAGAGCAATTTAATAGAAAATTGCCTTGTTGAATTACATATATATATGCAACACATAAGAAAAACAGAGTGGAATATTTCTGAATCGTATTATGATCTTTCGAGTAAAGTCAATGGTCAGTACACTAACTTAAGAGATAATCAAGATTTATATAATGAATATGTATTAAAAGCAGAGAATTTTGCCTATAATGATATTAATTGGTCAGAGTTTGTCTTGATTGATAAGTGGGTAAATAATGAAGGTATTGAAAAGCTGACATTTGCAAACAGTAAATCTGATAGTTTTGCAATTGATAGTAAAAAAAACAAAATATTTGAAAAATCGCAATTTGGTGACGTATTTAGAGTTAAGTTGTATAAAAAGGATAATGAAATTGACAATAAAAAAAATTCGCAATTGAAAGAAAATAAACCCTTAAAACCAATTAAATACATACCTTTATTATTCGAAAAATCAGAAAAACTTTGTTGGTCAATACTTGAGGATATTTATGCTGTAGTTGAATATATTAATATTGAGAAAAATATAGTTCATTTATTAACAAGCGATAATAAAGAAGTCTTTTTGAGAGGGGATAACAATGCCTTACAACTTAATGAAATAGTTAAATCACAATATTATATAAAAACATTAAAAAGCGAAACAAAAATAATCCTAATCAACATTAAAAAAATTGATAAAAAACAGGAAATGATAAATTTCCCCTCCGCAATTGTAATTATCGACAGCATAAATTATGAGAAAAAATTATTTCACTTTTTAGGGAGTAAGAACATACAAGGAGTAATAAAATTTGACGAAACAGATATTAAACCAAAAGAGGGGATGTTTTTAGAAATATTTTATATCGAAAAAATGCTAAAAAAAAGTAATAAGAATATTATTAAAGTCATACAAATTTGTGAAACAGATAAAAAAAATATGGAATTTTTAAAGAGAGTTGATGGATATTTGACGCTTAAATATAAAGATAACTATAGGACTATTGATTATGATGATTTAGATGATGAAAGTAAAAAAAATAATCCTGATTTTGGTTTTCTCAATAATTGCTATGTATCCAAAGATTTATTAATTAATAATAATATAACTACAAATTGTGATGCTATAGGCATAGCTGCTTTAGTGGAAAACAAGTGGAAAATTATTCTAATAAAAAAAATGTAATCTTTTTATGGATACATTTAAGCTTACCAAAATGATCAATAAAATTGCTGGCTTTTTCAAATCGGGTTGAATGTGGTAATGTACAGCATGAATAGGGGACTTAACCTCCTTGTTCTGCTTAATTTCTACACAAATACACTCGAGTCCACATATCCTAATACTGCACTAATAGCAAATATCCAAAAAT
>JAEXOD010000084.1 GCA_023447335.1 Bacteroidota bacterium | reverse complement strand
CTTCACCTTTATAAACAATATTATTCATTACATCATAAAACAGAAAATCTTTTTTTGTAACCAGCGCATGAGCTAAGTCAATACCCCAAGGTCCGTATATCGAAATTTTTATTGAATCCGGTTTTTTGATATTTACTTCAAAGTTTCCTTTTGCGGTTAATTCTGCACTTTCAACGTTTAAGACTCCGGTACCTATAAAAGTTTTAATTTTTCTTCTATTACCTTCAAGTTTTTTAACAAGTCTATCATAAGGCAAAGACTCTTCTTCCAGATTTGTAACAGACGGAGCACAGCCGTAAAATACGCCAAACAATAATAATGTAATTACAAAGTAATATAATTTTGTATATCTCACAATTCACCTTTATCAATTTTCTGCTTCAAATTTTTTATTTCTTTATCAATTTTATAAGCCTCATTCCAATATTCCTTAGCCTTTTTTTTATCGCCCAGCTTATAATAAATATCCCCTAAATGATCTATAACGGTTGCATTATCCGGCTCTATCTCTAAGCTCTTTTTAACATAATCTTTTGCCTTTTTGTAATCATTCAACTTAAAATATATCCAACCGATTGTATCTAAATATGACGAATTAGCAGAGTCTTTTGTTACAGCCTTGCTTGCCATTTCTAAACATCTTTCAAGTTGCAAACCTCTTTCGGATAAAGAATAAGCATAGTTATTTAATAATAATGCATCTTCGGGATCTAACGTAACGGCTCTTTCATAAGCACTATCGCTTTTGGCAAAGTCTTCCTGCTTGCTGTAAATCATACCAAACATTCCATAAATTTGAGCATTATTTGCATCCAAGACTAACGCTTTTTCTAAATATACCAAAGCAGAATCAATTTCGTTTAAGGAGTATTTTGTAAAAGCCAATCCGTTCAAAACGGAAACATCATCGTTTCTTAACTCGTGACATTTTTTAAAGTAATTCACTGCGTTTTTATGATCTTGTTGTTGTGAATAACCGTAAGCCAAAAGTAAATTTATTAAGTAGTTTTCAGGAAAATATTTAAGAGCAGATAACATTTCATTAACCGTTTCAATATATTTTCTTGAATCAAATAAATAACTGCCGTATCTAATCCATAACTGATCATTCCATTCAGCCATTCTGCAAGCTTCACCGAAATATTTAATTGCTAACGTATCCCTTTTTTGGGTTACATATAGTTCGGCAAGATAAACTTTTGTTTGCCAAGTAGAGCTGTCTTTTTCTACTTCAAGCAATAAATCTTCAGCATACTTAAGTAAAGATGTGTCTCTTTGCGATTCATCCATAAATCCGGTAATTATTCGCAATTTATTATCATATTGAAGATCTTCACGTTTAATTAAAGATTTATACCATTCATATCCTTCTTTCCACATATTCAATTTAACACAAGAGTTTGCCTTGTACTCAATCAAATTTATGTCATCAGGAAATGATTGTAGTGCTTCATTTGTATATTCAAGTGCTTTATCATATTGTTTTGTTTTTATGTAAGCTTCTATTAGTAATTTTTGTAATTCAATATTGCTCGGATTAAGCTTTAATAACTCTTCAACCGTTGTAATGGTTTTTTCAACATTTCCCATTCTTTCGTTTAATTCTGCAATATTAATTAATACACTCCACTCCGGACCAATAATATCTAATACTTTTTCATAAATTTCTAATGCTTTCCGAGGTTTATTAGGTGAATAAAGTTCGCCCAATGCAAACAACGCTTTATAGTTTAATGAATCCAATTGTATCACTTTTTCAAATGCTTCGACTGCATAGTCTGTTTTTCGACTAATGGTATATAGCTGCCCTGCAAGCAAATAATAATCTAAATTAGTAGAATCAAGCTCAATGGCTTTATTGATATTCTGAATTGCATTAGAAATTTTATTAATTCTTAGATATTCTTTTGCAATCGAGTAATATATTCCGGATTTGCCGTCAAATTGCAATGCATCTTGAAAATCTAAAATTGCATCAGCACTATTCCCCTTAACGCTCTGAATTAATCCGTCTATATAAGACCGAATAGCATTATTTTTATCTATTAAACGAACTTCGTCTTTTTTGCTTTTTACTTCATTAGCTTGTCTTTCTTCTTTAGTTACCTTTGCCGAGCATCCAAAAACAAAAAGAGAGACAAATACCGATATTATTATTTTTTTCATAGTCAAAATTAATTTAAATTTAAAAATATAATTTCTTATCTTTAATAACAAGGTTAAAACAACTAAAATATCAATTTGTTTCTAAACTAATTACTTAAAAGCATGCAAATATACGACTTGGCAATCTCATATGAATGGGAATACGATACCGATTTAATTAATTTAATGGAAAAAAAATTTCAAAATTCCGGTTTAAGCACTTATATAATCAAAAAACATAATTTATCAGAAACTATTGAAAAACTAAGTAAAAAAGAATTACATTTTTTATCATATTTTGATCGTGCGGGAGATGTTGATTATGATTTTGCCCCTCTAACAAATTTATTAATTCGAAAAAAAACTTATCTTATTAATCCTTATTCAAAGGTTGTAAAGTACATTAATAAAGCAATTATGCATAACTTGCTTATCAGAAACAAAATTCATGTCCCTTTTACAATTATTCTTCCTCCGCTCAAATCAAAACAAGATACGGTTATAAGTATAAAAGATTTAGAGCATATCGGAAAACCTTTTGTTGTAAAGCCGGCATTTTATACAGGTGGAAAAGAGGGAGTAGTTGTAAACGCACAATCACTTTTTGATGTTATAGAAGAGAGGAAAAAAATTCCGGATGATAGATATTTAATTCAAAAGAAAATTTATCCTCAGTATTTAGACGGGAAAAGAGCGTGGTTCAGAATAATTTGGGCATTCGGAGAACCCCTTCCGTCATGGTGGAATGATTTAACCGATTTATACCAAGTTTTATTGCCTGAAGAAATTGTAAAATATAAACTAAACAAATTACTTTCAATTACAAAGAAAATTGCCTCGATTAGCGGATTGGATTATTTTTCTACGGAAATTACTTTGGCAACTGACGGTAATTTTTATGTTATTGATTATTTGAATGATCAGTGCGATATGCGCTTTCAATCAATTCATCCCGACGGTGTTCCGGATGTGATTATTGATAAGTTTATAAATAAATTGATAGATAAAATAAAGAAACTTAAAAAAGCATATCATCTTCAATAGTATTTAATAAACTTAAATAACTATCGTATCTTTCCGGCGAAATTTCACCACTTTCAACTGCCCTATCAATCGCACAACCGGGCTCATGGTTATGAGTACAAGTATTAAATCTGCAATCAAATCTATGTTTATTAAACTCTAAAAAATAATGGCTTAAATCTTCTTTTTTAATTCCGAATGGGTCTATCTCTCTAATTCCGGGAGTATCAATCAAATTCGAATTCTCTTTGCCTAAATATAAATTTACCGAAACCGTTGTATGCCTACCTTTGTTGTTATAATCGCTTATTTCACCCACCCTTAAATTTAATTCGGGAAACAATTTATTAATTAATGAAGATTTA
>JAEXOD010000058.1 GCA_023447335.1 Bacteroidota bacterium | reverse complement strand
GAAGAGTATATGTTAGCCAAACTCCCGATGCAAACACCGTAGGTAAAGTTTTAGTTTTTGAAAGCATTGCTAATGAACCTGCATGGGGAAGCGGATTACCTGCAAGTCCTTTACAGACAATTACAATGCCTGAACCGGGCAGTATAAGAGGTATTGCCGTAGATCCTTCAGCTCAAGCTATTTATGTTAGCAACTATACAACAAAAAAAATATATTGTTATACGGGTACTCCTCAAACCGGTTATACTTTAAACCCGTCATTTAATTGCGTAATTGACGATATGAAAATCGCAACTGCCGGTGATACTGTTTACGCAGCACCTTGGGGGTTAAAATTCTTAAAAGAAAAAAATATATTATTTGTTGCCTCGGCAGCAGATTTTCAAACCAGTTCAGGATATGAACTAAATAATTTTTATGCTTTAAATCCGAATACTGGTAATAAAATCGGAACTATTGATATCGCTCAGTGGAATTTTAATATGACCGGTTCATATAGTAATCGTACAGGCGGTACAACACCGGGTAATGCTAGCGGTTATACTTCAAACTATAATATTAAATTTGACGCCAATAATTATTTATATACTCAATCTTATTTTGGTTGGACTGTTGAAAAATGGGAATATGAAGGCACCTTCCCTATTATTCCGTTAACTATTGTAGGCGTAGAGAGATTAAACACACCGATTCCTACTGAATTTAATCTATCCCAGAATTATCCAAACCCATTTAACCCAACAACAACAATTGAATTTTCAATCACTAATGATTCACGTGTTAGTTTAGACATATATAGCATAACCGGTGAATTAGTAACTAGTTTAATTAATAACTCAGAATTAACAAAAGGTAGTTATAAATATACTTTTGATGCATCAAAATTAGCATCAGGAACATATATTTATAAACTAACAAGCGGTATTAATACTTTCTCTAAAAAAATGACTTTAATTAAGTAAAAAAGTAGGCTTATGCCTGCTTTTAATTGTAACTTATGAATATTTTTTGCTAAATTGATTTATGATTTTGAAAGATTTAACTAACAACTTATTATTAACTTTATTGGAGGTATAATGAAGTCTAACAGACTTATTAACTCAATTATTTTATTTCTATTATTCTCATCAGCAATTCTTGCACAAGATTTATATGTAAGAAGCGCTGTCATTCAGCCCCCCGCCATTGAAGTAGGCGGATACGGAAATACAGTTTCCGGTGTTGATTTTGACGGTGACGGAAAGCTTGAAATTTATGCAGTAAATAATAACGTAGGTGATACACCTGACGAAGTTATTCCTCGTATTTACAAATACGAAGTAAATAACGGAACCTGGGAATTAGTTTGGTCAACCGTTGTTCCTGGTATCGAAAAACAAAATACTTGGCCCGCTCTAGTTGCAGGTGACTGGGATAATGACGGTAAACAAGAAATTATCTGGGGACCGGTTAATAACTATTCAGGTACTGTTAGCTTAAACCCTGCCCGTATTGTTGTTTATGAAACAAAGGGAGACGGTAGTGATATTATGGGTGTTGATAACGGTGACGGCACTTTTAAACCGAATGCAAAATGGACAATGGTTAATGCAGATAGCTATAACCTAAGACCAATCCGTTGGGTTTTACAAGATGTCGATGAAGACGGTCAGAAAGAGATAGTTTTCTGTAGCCGTGTTGCCGGTGAAAGATTTGGTATTATTTCTGTAAGCAATATTCCTGATAACGGCGACGGAAGTGAAACTTGGACAATGGAAGCTTCAGGTTTAGGAATGACAAACATTGATGCTTCAACAATTTATGATATGGCTGTTTTAGATAACGTAATTTATTTATTCTCACAGAACGGAACTATATCTACAATTAAAAGAGTCGGCGGTGTTTGGACAAATATGCCAAAACAAGTTAATGCAGCTCCCGGCGGTTCTTGGTTATCAGCTCAAGTATTAGATTTAGACGGCGACAATCAAAAAGAAATTTTGTTTGGTAGCTTCTTATCAGCTTCAGATAATCATGTTTATTTATTAAAAAAAGAAGCAGATACTCTTAAAGCATATCAATTAAACGATTTAGCAACCGGTGGTCGTATTTACTCATCAGATTATGGTGATGTTGACGGTAACGGTAAAGTTGATATTGTATTTGGCACAAGAGACGGTGTTCCTGATGCAGGTATCTATAAATTAGAATATCAAGGCGGTGACATCACTAATCCTGCTAATTATACAGTAAAAATGATTGATAGCGGTTATCCTTTAGCAGGCAATAGATGGGGTATTATTAATGTTGCTAACTTAAACGGAGATGCAGATAAAGAAGTTCTTTATTCAAGTTCATATGGCGTATCTACACCGTTAGTAATCTTAAATAATGTTCCTATCGGAAATGCTACTCCTATTGCTACCGTAAAAGTTGATGCTAACGGCGATTTCCAACCTGATAATGCGGGACAGACTTTTACCGTATTGGGTGTTGTAAATTCAGTTAACTTTACAGCTTCAGCTAACAGATTTAGTTATTATATTCAAGACGAAACAGGCGGTATTAATATAACCAAAGGTAGTGAAGCAGGTGGTGGTCCGGTTTATCAAAAAGGTGATAGATTATTAGTTACCGGTAAATTAGAATATTTCCGCGGTACTTCTCAGTTATCATTAACAAACTTAGCTAACGATGTTATCTTTTTAGATGGCGGCAACTCTGTTAACCCGATTGACGTTACTATTAAACAGTACTTAGC
>JAEXOD010000133.1 GCA_023447335.1 Bacteroidota bacterium | reverse complement strand
AGTGTATACAGATCACCCGATAACGTTGCAGCTGCCAAAATTCCGTCCGCAACAATAGGTGTAGAAACTGATTTACTGTAAAGATCAAATTGCCAAATTTTATTTAGTGTTGAATCAAAACAAGTTAAAATACCATTAAAAGAAGTGGTGTAAATACAATTATTGTAGGTAATTGGTGCAGCAGAATATGTTGTTTTTAAGTTTTTCTTGTGTAAAATATTTGCGGTATAATTTAAAAAGTCGCTACTATCTACTTTTGTTAAAGATAGTTTTAGAGTTTTATCAATTCCTGTAAAATATTTGGGAATCGAATCTCTTGAAACTGAATAAAACAAAAGGGAATCCGGTCTATTTTCGACTAAATTAAAACCAAAACTCTCTTTTTTATCACTAATTGAGGCACGACCCATAACTCCGTTCAATCCGTTAAAGTCATATTGTTTAGCAACGTGTCCGTGACCACAGAGAACTACTTTTACATCTTTATCGTATAATAGATTATAAACTTTATACCAATTATCAATTTCATTATCTAATTGATGGTGCGTAACAAATATTATTTCTTTACCTTTAGCAATTTTATTTAATTTAGTTTCTAACCAAGAAATATTTTCAGGCGTAAAATGACCGCCGCCTCCTCTCCATATAATGCCAGAATTCAATCCGATAAAAACTGTGTTATTAAACTCAAAATAAAATTTATCATCCTTCCACAATTCCAAAAATTTAAGAGTACCGCTTTCGCTCCATTTAGTGTCATGATTGCCGGGAATAATATAGTATGGTTTTTTTAATTTATCCAAAATTGATTTCACTTTGTCTAATTCGTTATTTTTCCCTTTTTCCGTGATATCGCCTGAAACAATAGTAAAATTGATTTCAGACATATAATTTATTATTGTAACAACCGAATCAAGTTCATTATCAGCATTTCCTGCACCAATGTGGCAATCTGTAATCCAAGCAAATTTGTACTGTTGAGCTTCAGTTATTCCGATAAAAACAAATATTAAAGCAAGAAGAATTTTTCTCATATTAGACAACTATAATTATTTAATATGTAAAAATGCTTTAAAAAAGGGAATTATTCAAGATAAAAATTCTAATAATTGAAATTTACGTAACTTATAGTTATATTACCAAGCTAAAAAAATAAAGATATTAATGGAAAACATACGTAATTTTTGCATTATTGCACACATAGACCATGGCAAATCCACAATTGCGGATTGCCTTTTAGAAAAAACCAATACAATTACAGCCAGGGAAGCAAAAGCACAGCTATTAGATAATCTTGATCTAGAGCGTGAAAGAGGCATCACAATTAAAAGTCATGCTATACAAATGAAATATCATGCTAATGACGGTAAAGATTATACATTGAATTTGATAGACACACCGGGGCATGTTGACTTTACATACGAAGTTAGTCGTTCTTTAGCAGCTTGCGAAGGTGCAATACTTGTTGTAGATGCAGCACAAGGTGTTGAAGCACAAACTATTAGTAATCTTTATATGGCGATTGATGCCGGTTTAGAAATAATTCCGGTTATTAATAAAATTGATCTTCCGAGTGCGATGGTTGATGCAGTTAAACATCAAATTATCGATTTAATTGGTTGTAAAGAAGATGAAATATTATTATCAAGTGCAAAAGCAAAAATCGGTTTTGAAGCAATTTTAGAAACTATTGTTAATAAAATACCGCCGCCAAAAGGTGATCCTAATGCTCCTTTACAAGCCTTAATTTTTGATTCCGTTTTCGATGCATATAGAGGTGCAATTGCTTTTATTCGTATTTTTAACGGTACTTTAAAAGAAAAAGATATGATTACATTTTTTGTTAACGACAAAAATTATTTAGCTGAAGAAATTGGTACCTTAGGATTAAATAGAATAAAAGGGAAAGAACTTTCGGCGGGTAATGTAGGATATTTGATTGCAAGCATTAAGGATGTACACGATACAAAAGTTGGTGATACTGTAACCCATACTAAAAACGGTGCTCCTGAGCCTTTACCCGGTTATAAGGATATTAAACCGATGGTTTATAGCGGATTATACCCGACTAACTCTGACGACTTTGAAGATTTAAGAGATGCTTTAGATAAATTTAGGCTAAATGATTCAGCTTTATCATATATACCTGAAACGAGTGCCGCTTTAGGATTTGGCTTTAGATGTGGTTTTTTAGGTATGCTTCATATGGAAATTGTTCAGGAAAGATTAGAAAGAGAGTATAATCAATCGATAGTTACAACTTTACCGAACGTTGAATACCATGTTTACCTAAAGACCGGTGAGCTTGTTGTAGTAGATAATCCAGCAGATATGCCAGTAGCAGGCGATATACAAAGAGTTGAAGAGCCCTATGTTCGAGCACAAATAGTTACTCCTAGCGAATATTTAGGAGCAATTATGAAACTTTCTATGGAAAAAAGAGGTGTCTATAAAAACACCACTTATATTGACCCTACAAGAGCTGATATAGCCTATGAATTTCCTCTTTCTGAAATAATTTTTGATTTTTTTGATAAATTGAAATCTATTTCTAGAGGGTATGCCTCATTAGATTATGAATTTATCGGATATAGAGAGAGTGATTTAATTAAGCTTGATATTATGCTTAACGGTGAAAAAGTAGATGCTTTATCTATAATTGTTCATAGTAAAAAAGCTTTTGAGTGGGGAAGAAAAGTAACTACAAAGCTCAAAGATTTAATACCAAGACAAATGTTTGAGATAGCGGTTCAGGCTTCAATCGGTTCAAAAGTTATTGCACGAACAAATATTAAAGCTTTAAGAAAAAATGTGTTAGCAAAATGCTACGGTGGTGATATAACTAGAAAGAGAAAACTACTTGAAAAACAAAAAGAAGGTAAAAAAAGGATGAAACAGGTAGGTAACGTAGAAATACCTCAAGAAGCCTTTTTAGCCGTACTTCAAATTGAAGACTAAATATTAACGGAACATTTTTAGATATTTACAATTTAACGTTTAATAATCCGGAACAATTATGTCATTATTTAAGAAAAATAATAACAACAAAAATATTAAAGATAAACCAAAGACTTTTAAAGACAAGACTTTAGAATTTTTTAAGAATTTATTATTTGCAGCAGTTGCAGCATTGTTAATTAAGTCTTTTTTAATTGAGACTTCACGTGTTCCCACCGGTTCTATGGAAAAAACAATTCTTATCGGTGACTTTTTGTTTGTAAATAAATTTATCTATGGGTCATCTTCTCCTCGAAATATCCCGTTTACAGATATAACTTTGCCTTACTTTCAATTACCAGCGTTAGGTGAACCCGAAAGGTATGATATAGTCGTTTTTGAATATCCCGGTGATAGAGATGAATTAAAACCTACGGTAATAAATAATTATGTTAAAAGATTAGTCGGATTGCCGGGTGAGACTATTAGCATTGTCGACAAAGTCGTCTATATAAACGGAAAGGAAATAAAACGTCCTCATTTTATTCAGTATAGTAATCAAATGCCTATCCCAAAAGGAATTCCGAATCCTGCCATATTTCCTTATGGTTGTGAGTGGAATGAAGATAATTATGGACCTATTTCAATTCCAAAAAAAGGGGATAAAGTAAAATTAAATAGAAGTAATATTGAAATTTATAGGAATATTATTGATAGAGAGTATGGTAAAAGAGTAGTGACGGTTGAAGGAGAAGAAATTAAAATTGAAGGTAAAACGATCTCTGAATACACAATTAAACAAGATTTCTTTTTTATGATGGGCGATAACCGCGATAATAGTGCAGATAGTCGTTTTTGGGGATTTGTTCCTAGAGAAAAAATACTTGGTCAGGCTTGGATGATTTATTGGTCGTGGGATCCTGCAATTCCGTTTTCAAATATTTTTGATTTATTATCTTCAGTAAGACTAAACAGATTGGCTAAAATAGTGCATTAACAAGTATCCCCGGGAGCGGATAATTTGGTTAAATATTTTTTGTTAATATGTCTCATTTACGTATCCTTATTTGCCGATAATGGGGATAAATATTTTATTTACTTTAAGGATAAAGGAGAAGACGTTTTATTAAAAAACTCTTTGGAATATAATTCTGTCTTATCAAAATTATCTGAAAAATGTATAAATAGAAGGCTAAAAGTCTCAAACGAAAATGATTTTCTAACATATGAAGATTTGCCGGTAAGTAAAAATTATATAGCAGAAATACGAACACTTGATGTTGAGATAATTCATGTTTTGGATTGGTTTAATTCCATCTCTTGTAAACTAACAGACGAACAATTAAATAAAATAAAGAGTTTTGCTTTTGTCGAAAAAATTGAAAAAGTAAAAACTATTAGCTATAAAAAAGAAAAAATCGACTTACCTATAAATCAGTTTTCATTACCAAAATCTTATTATACAAGGAATTACGGTGCTTCGCTACTTCAAAACGAATTATCAAACATTCCTAAAGTGCATGATTTAAATATTACCGGTAAAGGTATTATTATCGGAGTATTAGATTCCGGTTTTGAATGGAAAAACCACGATGCCTTAAAAAACATTAATGTTATCGGCGAGAAAGATTTTGTCTTTAATGACTATAACACAGCTAATCAAAGCGGAGATGATCCGTCTCAAAGTAGCCATGGTACATATTGCTTGTCAATTGTAAGCGGTTATAAAGAAGGTTCACTTATAGGTGCTGCATTCGAAAGTAGTGTAATACTAGGAAAGACTGAAGATATTAGAACAGAGACTAGATTAGAAGAAGATAATTATGCTGCAGCTTTGCAGTGGATGGAAAATTTAGGAGTAGATATTGTTACATCCTCGCTTGGCTATAATGAATTTGATGATTTTTCTTATAGCTATTCTGATATGAACGGCAAAACATCCATATGTACAAAAGCAGCCGAGATTGCTTATTCTAAAGGGGTTATTACCGTTACATCTGCAGGAAATGAAGGTAATTATACATGGCGATATATTACTGCACCAGCAGACGGATTTAATATTATTGCTGTGGGAGCAGTAAATTCTGATAATATAATAGCATCATTTAGTTCAAGAGGACCTACATATGATGGTAGAATTAAACCGGAAGTTACCGCTATGGGAGTAGGAGTGATAGGGGCTGATGCATATTCAAATTCATACAGAACTGCTTCAGGCACTTCTTCTGCCGCACCAATAGTTGCCGGCGTTGCTTCGCTATTATTATCAAAGTACAATTACCTTACAAACGAACAAGTTCGTAATATTATAATTGAATCTGGTAAAAACGTAAAATCTCCGAATAATGATATAGGTTATGGATTGATAGATGCTTATTATGCAATAAGTTATCCTAATATTCGTAGAGAAAATGATAAATATATTTTAACTAAAATGTTTGATAGCAATAATATAAGTAATGTTACTTTTGAGTATTGTTTAAATGAAGAGTGTTCACGAATAGGGATGAGTTTAAAGGAGCAAAATTTATTTGAGTTAACTCTTCCAAATTTTGATGCAAATAACATAATTAATTTCTACTTTAGTTATACTGACGAATTCGGAAATACAAAAAAAATACCGGAAAATGGAACTTTTAAACTTAAATCAGGATTTTTACCCATAGAACTGAATAAAAAGATTTATAATGATTCTGCAAAAAAATCAGATGATGAAATTGTTAACTATCCAAATCCATTTAACGATTACACAAATATTGAATTCATTTTTTCTGGGTACACAGAAGTTGAAATAGAAATTTATGATATTTTGGGAAAAAAAGTAAAAAGGTTATACAGCGGACTTAGCCAAAAGGGGAAAAATACATTTGTTTGGGATGGAAATGATGTTAATAATAATCCCTGTGCTTCAGGTATATATTTAGTTGTGTGTAATGTAAACGGAAGACTTATAGCAGATAAAGTGGTTCTAGTTAAGTAGAAATAAAGACGATTTGTGTTTTTTTTATTATATAATGTATTTATATTTGTGATTTAAAATAAATTAGTGAAATCTTATGAGCTCAAAATACTATATCAATGAATTAAGTAAATATGTAGGTGAAGAAGTTACTCTTCAAGGTTGGTTGTATAATAAACGTTCAAGCGGAAAGGTAAAATTTTTAATTTTACGCGACGGCACAGGTTTAGCACAATGCATCGTATTTAAAGGGAACGTTAGCGAAGAAATATTTAATTTAACAGAAAGCTTAACACAAGAATCCTCGGTTGCTTTAACCGGTAAAGTTAAAGCAGAACCAAGATCTGTCGGTGGATATGAACTAGATGTAACTAATGTAAAACTAATATCTTTATCAAGCGAATATCCTATAACACCAAAAGAACATGGACCTGAATTTTTAATGGATCATCGTCATTTATGGTTACGCTCAAAAAGACAAGCGTCTATACTAAGAATTCGTCACAGAATTATTAAAGCAATTCGCGATTTTTTTGACAACAAAGGTTTTACATTAGTAGATAGTCCGATTATAACTCCAAATGCCTGCGAAGGAACTTCAACTTTATTTGAAACACCATATTTTGATTTAGGCAAGGCATACTTAACACAATCCGGTCAGTTATATGCTGAAGCTAGTGCTATGGCTTTAGGTAAAGTTTATACATTTGGACCAACTTTTAGAGCAGAAAAATCAAAAACAAGAAGACATTTAACTGAATTTTGGATGGTTGAACCTGAAGTTGCATTTAATGACTTAAATGATAACATGGATTTAGCAGAAGAATTTTTGGAATATATAGTTGATTGCGTTTTAAAAGATAGAATGGATGATTTAATTGTTTTAGAAAGAGATATAGAAAAATTGCAAAAGGTTAAACGTCCCTTCCCGCGAATTTCTTATGATGAAGCGGTTGAAATTTTAAAGCAGAAAGGACAAGAGTTTGAGTGGGGGAATGATTTTGGTGCCCCCGATGAAACTACGATCTCAAGTCAATTTGATAGACCGGTTATGGTTCATAGATATCCTTCTGAAGTAAAAGCTTTCTATATGAAACGCGATCCCAATAATGAAAAAGTTGCATTGGCGGTAGATGTTTTAGCACCCGAAGGTTACGGGGAAATTATAGGCGGAAGTCAAAGAGAAGATGATTTAGATTTACTTTTAGGCAGAATTAAAGAACATAACTTACCGCAAGAATATTTTGAATGGTATTTAGATTTGCGCAGATTTGGGTCTGTTCCTCATTCCGGTTTTGGTTTAGGAGTTGAAAGAACTGTTGCATGGATTTGCGGTCTAGAACATATTCGCGAAACAATCCCATATCCAAGAATGATATATAGGAATACACCATAAAAATGAATATTGAATTAATAATATTTGTTGTATTTTCACTTATTGCGGTAGTTTCATCCGTGATGGTAGTAACACGAAAAAATGCTATAATGAGCGCGGTTTTCTTAATTTTGAATTTTTTTGCGCTTGCCGGTTTATATCTTTTATTAAACGCTCAGTTTATTGCAGTTGTTCAAATAATTGTATATGCAGGGGCAATTATGGTGCTTTTTCTGTTTGTAATTATGTTGTTAAATCAGCATGATGAACCTACTTCAACAAAAAATAAGCAAAAAATAAAAGTTTTCGGTTCAATTATAGCCGCATTAATATTTATTCAAATTGCTTATATTATTTTCTATCAAGCTCCTTCACATAATTTATCTCCCGATAAATTTAGAAGTATTGAAATTGGTAAAATTGGTACTATCGGAACGATATTATATACTGAATACGTTTTACCCTTTATGGTTGCAGGCTTTTTACTGTTAGCAGCTACTATCGGTGCAATTGTTTTAGCAAAAAAGAAATTTGAGTAGTTATGAATATACCTGTTGAATATTTCTTAATTTTAAGTGCCTTTATGTTTGTAATTGGTGCAATCGGAGTAATAATTAGACGAAATGCAATTGTAGTTTTTATGTGCATTGAATTAATGCTTAATTCGGCAAATTTAACTTTAGTTACATTTTCGTCCTATTTAGGCAATGCAATCGGACAGATTTTTGTTTTTTTTGTGATGTCTGTTGCTGCAGCCGAAGCAGCCATTGGGTTAGCGATAATTATTATGGTTTTTAGAAATAAGCTAACCGTAAATATTGATGAAATTAATTTATTTAAATGGTAAAAATTAATGATAAACTTAATCTATTTAACCGTTCTACTTCCGTTATTGGGGTTTTTAATTAACGGATTATTTGGCCCGAAAATTAAGAATGAAAAAATTATTGGGATAATAGGCAGTAGTACAGTAGGTATTGGGTTTTTGATATCGCTCGGTGCATTTATCGAAACTCTTTCGTTACCCGTTGAAAGTCGATCAAATGTTGTTACATTATTTACTTGGTTAAACGTCGCAAACTTAAATATTAAATTTGCATACCTCGTTGATCAATTGTCTTTAGTAATGTCACTTATCGTTACTGGAGTTGGATTTTTAATTCATGTCTATTCAATAGGTTATATGCATGGCGATAAAGGTTTTTGGAGATTTTTTGCTTACTTGAATCTTTTTATTTTTGCTATGATGAATCTTATTTTGGGTGATAACTTCCTAGTTCTATTTTTAGGATGGGAAGGAGTTGGATTATGTTCTTACCTTTTAATCGGATTCTGGTATGATAGAAAATTTGAAAAAGGAACTGTTGCTCAAGCGGCTAAAAAGGCATTCATTGTAAATAGAATAGGGGACTTCGGATTTTTATTAGGTATGTTTTTAATATATCAAACATTTGATTCTTTAAATTTTACTGAAGTATTTTCGAAAGTTGTAAATTTTCCGGTCGGTGATAGTGTATTTACTTTAATTGCATTGTTTTTATTTATCGGAGCTACCGGAAAATCTGCTCAAATACCACTATTTGTTTGGCTTCCAGATGCAATGGCGGGTCCAACACCTGTTTCAGCATTAATTCATGCTGCTACTATGGTTACTGCAGGAGTTTATATGGTAGCAAGAAGTTCTATAATATTTGCATCTGCACCTTCTGTACTTATTTTAATAGCTGTTGTTGGGTTATTAACAGCATTTTTTGCTGCAACAATCGGATTAGTGCAAAATGATATCAAAAAAGTTTTAGCTTATAGTACAGTAAGCCAATTAGGATATATGTTTCTTGCATTAGGAGTCGGAGCTTTTTCTGCCGGTATTTTTCACGTTATGACGCATGCATTTTTTAAGGCATTACTATTTTTAGGTGCCGGTTCAGTTATTCATGCTATGCATGAAAAACAGGACATTCAGCACTATGGCGGTTTAAAAAAATATATGCCAAAAACATACATTACTTTTTTAATAGCAACTTTTGCTATTGCCGGATTTCCCGGACTTTCAGGATTTTTTAGTAAAGACGAGATTTTGTGGAGTGCCTTCAGTAAAGGAAATATTATCCTTTGGATAATTGGTGTTTTAACTGCCATGATGACGGCTTTCTATATGTTCAGATTAGTATCTTTGACATTTTTCGGAAAGGAAAGATTTGATACTAAACATACACATCCTCATGAATCTCCTTTGGTTATGACTGTTCCATTAATGGTTTTGGCGTTTTTATCTGTTATAGGTGGTTATATCGGTATTCCTGTAGTTTTTTCAGGTGAAGGCGGAAATAAATTTGAAAATTGGTTGCATCCTATATTTGAAGCCTCGATTAATCGAATATCCGGATACGGATCTCATTCCCATCTTGAAGAGATTATACTTATGGTTGTTTCAGTTTTGTTAGCGTTATCAGCCATGTATTTTGCTTATTTTATTTATACTAAAAAAAGAAATATTGCAGAAAATACTTCATCTATGTTCCCCGGTTTATATAATCTTTTACTAGAAAAATACAAAATAGACGAATTATATGAATTTATAATCATAAAACCCATACAAGTTTTTTCTGAAAAAGTTCTTTGGAAATTTACTGATAATAAAGTTATTGATGGATTTATTAATGGTACTGCTTCATTGGTAAATTCTACTTCTTCCTTAACAAAAAAACTTCAAAACGGTTTAACACAATTTTACGCAATTTTAATGCTGCTTGGTATTTCTGCAGTTTTATTTTGGATAATTATAAAATTATAGATTATGGAAAACAACTATCTTCTTACTTATTTACTTTTAATTCCTATTATCGGAAGTGTTATCATACTTTTCTTTAAGGAATCCCAACAAAAGGCAATTAAAACTATAGGTTTATTTGTTTCAATATTGGCTTTTATTGTTTCTTTGATAGTTTTTGCTAACTTTAGTAATATTAAATCAGGGTTTCAATTTGTACACCATATAAGTTGGATTAAAAGCTTAAACCTGAGCTACAAGGTCGGAGTTGACGGTTTATCAATGATACTGGTACTTCTGACAACTTTTTTAACCCCTTTAACATTATTTTCGTCTTGGGAAAGTATAAAACATAAAGTTAAGCTATTTACATTTTTTATGTTGTTCTTAGAAGTAGGGATGATCGGGGTTTTTATTTCTTTAGACCTATTCCTATTCTATATATTCTGGGAAGTAATGTTAATTCCGATGTATTTTATTATCGGAATTTGGGGAGGTAAAGAGAGAATTTATGCTTCTATTAAATTTTTCATATACACAATGGCAGGTAGTTTGTTAATGTTAATTGCTATTATTTGGTTAGGTGTATTTGCAAGTAATTTAATAGGAAGTTTCACAACCGATATTGAAGTTTTGTACAAAGTTGGTCCTAGTATTCCTATTGACATTCAAAAGTATTTATTCCTTGCATTTTTTGTAAGTTTTGCTATTAAAGTTCCGTTATTTCCTGTTCATACTTGGTTACCGGATGCACATGTTCAGGCACCCACTGCCGGTTCTGTTATTCTTGCAGGCGTTTTACTTAAAATGGGTACTTATGGTTTATTAAGATTCAATTTACCTTTGTTTCCGCAGTCATCAGTATATTTTGCTGGTTTTATATCAGTTCTTGCCGTAATAGGCATTATTTATGGTGCATTGGTTGCCATGGTGCAAACCGATATGAAAAAACTTGTTGCATATTCTTCCGTTTCTCATTTAGGTTTTGTTGTTTTAGGTATTTTTGCTATGACTCAAGAATCTGTTCAGGGTGCAATTATCCAGATGATTAATCACGGATTATCCACAGGAGCCTTGTTCCTAATGGTTGGGATGATATATGATAGAACCCACAATAGGGAAATATTATATTATGGCGGTATTGCAAAATTAGTCCCAATATATTCTGCATTTCTTTTGTTTGTTTCATTATCTTCTATTGGATTGCCCGGACTGAATGGTTTTATTGGTGAATTTTTAATTTTAATTGGTTCTTATAAGTCGTTAGTTCTCAATAATCAATGGTTTACAATATTTGCTGCTTCAGGTGTTATTTTTGCCGCAGTTTATTTGTTATGGATGTATCAAAGGGTTGTTTTTGGAGAAGTTAAAAATGAAAAATTAACTTCATTATCTGACTTAACGGTTAAGGAAATTTCTATTCTTGTAATTTTGGGCATATTTATTATATGGTTTGGAATTTATCCAAGTCCATTTTTAAATATTACAACTGTTTCAACGGATTTTATCTTAAAATCAGTTAGTTCATATACATTTAAATTATTTTAAAGAGAAAAAAGATGTTTCGATTATTATTATTGATGTTGATTGCATTTAGTAACTTTAGTTTATTATTAGGTTCTGAAAATGCTGTTATTGATACCGTAGCCCACGCAAGTAATCACGGTCATGTTTCTGTTTTACCATCTGCTTTTATGATTTTACCTTTCGTAGTTTTATTATTAATGATTGCCACCGGTCCACTGTTTTATCATCATTTCTGGGAGAAACATTATCCCAAAGTTTCAATTGCATTAGGTCTTGTTACAGTTTTTTATTATGCATTTTTCTTAAGTGATTATTATAGTTTATTACATACTTTAACAGAGTATATTGCCTTTATAGCATTACTATCTTCTTTATTTGTTGCTTCCGGCGGTATTTTAATTAAAGTTGATAGAGAATCCACTCCTTTGCTTAATGTTCTCGTATTATTATTTGGTGCAGTTATAGCAAATATAATAGGAACAACCGGTGCATCAATGTTATTGATACGTCCGTTTATTAGAATAAATAAAGAAAGGATTAAACCTTATCATATTATTTTCTTTATTTTTATAGTAAGTAATGTTGGTGGTGCATTAACTCCTATAGGTGATCCACCTCTATTTTTAGGGTTTTTGCGCGGCATAAACTTCTTTTGGTTTATTGAACACGGTTGGTATATATGGTTGCCAACGGTATTGATGATATTAGCTGTATTTTATGTTATTGATTCAAGAAATAAAGTTCATAAGATGGAAATAAAATATTCAGGTAAAATTGAATTTAAAGGTGTTAAAAATTTAGGTTATTTAGCAATAATTTTAATTTCCGTATTTATTGATCCCGCAGTGTTACCTTGGGTGCCTAGTTTATCTCCGCTTCCTTTTGGTATTCGTGAAATAATTATGTTTTCGGTTGTCTATCTTTCATATAAAAATGCAGATAAGAGTATATTGAAAGCAAATCATTTTACGTTTGAACCCATTTTAGAAGTTGCTTATTTATTCATCGGTATTTTTGCAACAATGATACCTGCTTTACAGCTTATTGCACATGAAGCAAAAGTTTTAAGTAAAGATTTAAATCCCGGTATTTTTTATTGGGCAACAGGTTCTTTATCATCATTTTTAGATAATGCACCCACTTATTTGAACTTTTTAAGTGCTGAATTAGGTAAATTTGGTATGGATGTTAATAATAAGACTCAGGTACATGAGTTTTCTTTATTATATCCGATTTATTTGCAAGCAATTTCGATTGCAGCAGTATTTTTCGGAGCTATGACTTATATAGGGAATGGTCCTAATTTTATGGTAAAATCTATTAGTGAAAAGGCAGGTATTAAAATGCCTACTTTTTTTGAATATATGATAAAGTACTCAATTCCTGTATTGTTGCCAATTTTTACTATTATTTATTTTATTTTCTATTTCGGAAAAAATTAAGGAAAACATATGAAGAAGAATATTTTAATGCTATTATTATTTGTAATTTTTAACAATATCATTTATGCTGGTACTGGTGCAGATGTTAGTGATAAAGTTCCTGATATTCTTATAGTAATACCGTTTGTTATTCTTCTTTTGATGATTGCAACAGGTCCGATTTTTTATCATCATTTTTGGGAGCATCATTATCCAAAAATTTCGATTGGACTTGGTTCGATAACTGTAATTTATTACGTTTTTATTCTTAAGGATTTTTATTCATTAAATCATACTCTCATAGAATATATTTCGTTTATTGCTCTGTTATCTTCATTATATATGGCTGCCGGAGGAATATTAATTAAAATTGATAGGAAAGCAACACCGTTATTTAATACAATGTTATTACTTTTCGGAGCTGTTGTAGCTAATATTGTTGGTACGACCGGGGCTTCGATGTTGCTTATTCGTCCATATATTAAAATGAATAAAGACAGGATAAAAACTTATCATATTATCTTTTTTATTTTTGTAGTTAGTAATATTGGCGGTTCACTTACACCAATAGGGGATCCGCCTCTGTTCCTTGGATTTTTAAGGGGAATTGAATTCTTTTGGTTTTTTAATAATTTATTTTCTGCCTGGTTTATAGGAATAATTTTAATTCTAACTATTTTTTATATTTTTGATTCTAGAAATAAAGTAACTAGCGAAGATAAAAATAATTATACCGGAAAAATGGAGTTTAAAGGTTTTAGAAACGTAGTATATCTAATAGTTATTTTAATTTCTGTTTTCCTTGATCCTAATATTTTACCATGGGTTCCTAATCTTTATAAATATGTTCCGTTTGGAATTCGTGAAATAATTATGTTTACAATAGTATTTTTATCTATTAAAACAGGGGATAAAAAAATACTAAAAGAAAATGATTTTAATTATGAACCCATAAAAGAGGTTGCATATTTGTTCGTCGGTATTTTTGCTACTATGATCCCTGCTTTGCAATTAATTTCTTATGAGGCAAAAGTATATAGCCAACAATTAAATGTAAGCATTTTCTATTGGTCAACAGGCATTTTATCCGGATTTTTGGATAATGCTCCCACGTTTTTAAATTTCTTTGCTGCTCAAATGGCAAAATTCGGTTTAGATTTAGGAAACAAATCAGATGTTATGAAACTTGCTACCGAAAACACGTTATATTTACACGCTATATCGGTTGCAGCAGTGTTTTTTGGTGCTATGACTTATATTGGCAATGGTCCTAATTTTATGGTTAAAGCAATAAGTGAAAAATATGGTATTAAAATGCCGTCTTTCTTTGAATATATATACAAATTTTCATTTCCTATTTTAGTTCCTGTTTTCACTATTATTTACTTTATATTTTATTTTTAATAATTATAATTTTTGAGTTATTATGCCTATACATTATTTAGAATATTACAATTTGATGCCCTTCATTATTTTAGCTATCGGAATATTGGTCTCAATTTCATTGGAAATGTTCTACTCAAAGAGTAAAATAGTTCTACCTTATATTTCCTTGGCTATATATTTGCTTGTTGCTATTAATTCTGTTTATAATATACAAAATCATTTTGTAATTTTTGGCGGAATGTTAGAGACCGGAGGAAAGGCTGCTTTTCTAAATATTTTGTTCAATCTAGGTGCAGCAGTAGTTACTCTTTCCTCTATAAGTTATTTGGAGAAATATGGTACATTTTACGGTGAATATCATTTACTTGTTCAATTATCTGTCTTAGGAATGATGGTTATGGCAGGTAGTAAAGATTTATTTATGGTCTTTATGGGACTTGAATTGATGTCAATAAGTTTTTACGTTTTAGTTGGAATGAATAGAAAGAGAATTTCTGCAAACGAATCTTCAATGAAATATTTTTTACTAGGATCATTTGCTACCGGTTTTATTGTTTACGGAATAGCATTAATTTACGGAGCTGCGACAACTACAAATATTGAAATAATTTTAGCAAAATTCTCAGAACTTTCGGCAAATGTTTTGTTCGTGTTAGGTATGTTTTTATTTTTGATAGGATTCAGTTTCAAAATAGCTGCTTTTCCGTTTCACTCATGGGTCCCTGATGTTTATCAAGGGTCTTCTACAACTATTACGGGATTAATGTCATCAATAGGTAAAACTGCTGCTTTTAGTGTTATTTTTATTTTACTAACAACAATTTTTATTGGAGATACACCGAATATTTTTAGGACATATTTTTCTGTGATTGCAGCATTTTCTATGTTGTTTGGTAGTATTGTTGCGATTTCTCAAAAAAACATTAAACGTATGTTAGCATATTCTTCCATTTCTCATGCCGGATATATTTCGATCGGTTTGGCAAGCGGGAATGGCGATGCTTTGGCAGGCATGCTTTTTTACTTATTTGCTTATTCCTTTATGAATCTTGGTGCTTTTGGGATAATTTCAATTTTAGAGGATGAAAAAGAAGGGAACTTGGAATTGACTGATTATATCGGTCTAGCAAAGAGCCATCCTTTTTTAGCTGGGTTACTCTCATTATTTTTAATCGGTTTAACGGGAATTCCTCCGTTAGCTGGATTTTTCGGTAAATATTATGTATTTGTGAGTGCAATTGAAGCTAATTTGATTTGGTTGGCACTTGTTGGTGTAATATCCAGTATAATAAGTGCTTATTTTTATCTTCGTCCTATTGTTTTTATGTACTTTAAAGATTCGGATTCATCTATTAAAGCCGAAGTTAGTTTACCCAGTATGATTGCAGTCTGTTTTTCGGCATTTGTTATCATAATATATGGTGTTTTCCCAAATATTTTGTTAGATCTTATTAAAGGAACATTAAAATTTTAATAAATGATACCCCTTTTTGATAAAAAATTTATAAAAGAAGCTGATAATTTTGCGATAAATCAACTCTTAATTCCCGGAATTTTATTAATGGAAAATGCCGCTCTTAATTGTTTTAATGCAATTAATGAGGAACACTATCTTGAAGACGGGATTATTGGAATAGTCTGTGGTAAGGGAAATAACGGTGGTGACGGTTATGCAATTGCAAGGCATTTTATTAATAACGGGTATATTGTAAAAGTAATTATCCTGACTTCTGAAAATGAGATTGATGGGGATGCTTTAATTAATTTTAAAATCTTATATCAACTTTCTAAGAATAATTCTAACTTAAATATTCGCTTTTATAACGATATAAAGGATATAAAGTACCTAAATGATTGTGATATCATTATTGATGCTATATTGGGAACAGGTTTTAGGGGTATTTTAAATGAGCCTTTGAGTAGTATTGTTCAGAGTCTCAATCAAATAAAGGCTTATAAAGTAGCTATTGATATTCCGACCGGATTAGATGTAGACAATGGTTTTGGTGATCCTATATTTAAAGCAGATTTAACAATTACACTTGGTGATTATAAGTCCGGCTTGTTTTATGGGAAGGGTGCAATAAATTGTGGCAAAATTATTAAAGAAGATATCGGATTAGATAAATCTTATTTTGATATGTTAAATACCGATACTTATCTAATTGAACCAGAAGATGTACTTGAATATTTACCAAAAAGAAATATTGATGCAAACAAGTATTCTTCCGGTAGAGTATTAGTAATAGGTAGTAGTATGAAATATCCGGGAGCAGGCGTTTTATGCTCCAATTCAGCTCTATTAAGCGGAGCAGGAGCTACATCAATTGCTATTCCTAAAAATCTGATGAGTATAATATTTCCGAAATTATATGAAACAACTATAAAGTTGTTTGAGAACGATGATTTTTTTGATGTTGAAGCAGTTTCGCTTTTGCATTCAGAAATCGGGAAGACTGATGTTATTGCTTTGGGTTGTGGTTTAGACAGAAACAGTGAAACTATAGAAGCTTGTGGTAAATTATTAAATGAATACCATGATAAACGGATTGTAGTTGATGCTGACGGGATTTTTTGTTTAGTAAAGTTTGGATTAGATAAGCTTAATCTAGAAAATTGCGTATTTACTCCACATCTCGGAGAATTTTCTATATTAACTAATATTTCAACTATAGAGTTACAAAGAAATTTATTATATTTCGGTAGAGAATTTGTAAAAAAAACAAATTCATATTTAGTTTTAAAAGGAGCACCTACAATAGTTTTTTTACCTAACGGAGAAGCTTTTATAAATTCCTCAGGAAATAACGGAATGGCGAAATTTGGTATGGGAGATGTCTTAACAGGAATAATAGCTTCTTTTATAGCACAATCGGATGATATAGAGCGAAGTTTAATTAGTGCGGTTTATTTACATAGTTTAAGTGCGGATATTTTAGAAAAAGAAAAAACGGAATATGGCTATACAGCTACTGAAGTTGCAGAGAATATTCCTAGAACAATAAAGTTTTTAAGAGGATCGGTTTGATTTACAGTCTTATGAAAAGGAATAGTTTTTATTTGGTGCATATACCATTTATATTATATTTTCTAATTTTAACTATTTTATTAGTTATGCCTTCACAAAGATTACCTGAGGTTTTTGAAGTAAGCGATAAAATAAAGCACTATTTTGCTTTTTTGGTTTTTACTTTTTTATTTTCTGCAAGTTGTCATTTTCGAAAAAAAGAGAATATAAAAATAAAAACAATTTTTTTTACCGTTGGTTTAATTGCAGTAATATATGGTGGAATTACAGAAATTATACAAACTTTTGTACCAGGCAGATCTGGAGATA
Source organism: Bacteroidota bacterium (assembly GCA_023447335.1). Taxonomy (GTDB): domain Bacteria; phylum Bacteroidota; class Ignavibacteria; order Ignavibacteriales; family Melioribacteraceae; genus JAEXOD01. The sequence goes on along the minus strand of JAEXOD010000133.1, from coordinate 4,905 downwards.
TTTACGATCTAAGTTTAAATATATTGGGTAGTTTATCAGGAATATATCTGTTTTTTTTGTTCTTAAAATTTAGTAAGCTAAAATTTGAAAAAATTGGAACAAAAAGCTAAAAAAAGTATAAAAAGATTAAATAATAGATTGACAATTAACGGATGTTTTTTTAATTTTAAGTAAATAAATACGATTTTTTCGGAGAAAAAAATGGCATTACCAAAAAATCCCAAAGTGGACTTAAAAAGAAAGTATCAGAGGTATTTTGAAGTCGCTTTAATAATTTCTTTAGCAATTGTGATAGTTGCATTTAAATACTATCCTGATATGAAAAAAGAAGAAATTAAAAAAGAAGCTTCACAGGAATTAGTTAAAGTAGAGGAAGTAGAACATACTAAACAAGAAAATACTCCTCCTCCTCCTCCAAAACCTTTAATTCCGATCGAAGCACCATCTGATCAAAATTTGGAAGATATTGAAATTGATGAAAACATACTTGATGTAAATGAAGTTGTTTCAGCTCCTCCTCCTCCACCGCAGGAAGAAAAAAAGCAAGAAGTTGAAGAAGAAGCAGTTTTCTTTGTTGCCGTTGAAGAACAGCCGGAACCAATCGGTGGTATTCAGGGTATTCAGAGTAGAATCGTTTATCCTGAAATTGCTAAGCGTGCAGGTGTACAAGGTCGTGTATTTGTTAAAGCTTTTGTTAATGAAAACGGTGATGTTGCTAAAGTTGAATTAATAAAAGGTATTGGTGCAGGTTGTGATGAAGCAGCAATGGATGCTGTTAAGCAAACAAAATTTAAACCCGGTAAACAACGTGGTAAATCGGTTAAAGTTCAAGTTGCAATACCGATTCTATTCAAACTGAATTAAAGTTTAAAAGAGTGCTTCGGCACTCTTTTTTTTATCCTTTCTCAAATTTCCTTAACCTCTTGAATTTCTCTTAGTTTTAACTTATGTTTATTTTTATTATTTATCAAATTTTGTCTAATTATGGAACTTAAAAAAGAACCGAACAGGAAAGAAAGAGAAAAGCTTTTGCGTAAAGCCGAAATAGCAGATGCTGCAACTATTCTGTTTGCAAATAACGGCTACGATTCTACTACTCTTGACGAAATAGCTTCTAAATCAGAGTTCGGTAAAGGGACGATTTATAATTATTTTAACAGTAAAGAAGAGATTTATGACTATATAATTGAAGATATTTTTCTCTCTCATCTTCAAATGTTATATAAGGCAGATTCTGAATCAAAAACTTTTAGAGAATTAGTAGAAAGAATTACTTGCGATATACTTGAATTTTGTATTTATAATGTAGAAAAATTTCATTTATTAGTTAATGTTAGAACTAATAAATTTAAATTTGGTAGCAAAAAATGTAGCGATATATGCCTAAAGCATGATGAAGAAATATTTGCCGTTTATAAAAAAAGAATTTTGTTAGGAATTGAGAATAATGAAATTATAAATATTGATCCGGATACATTGGTCTTATTCTACCCATCTTTCATTTTCCCGTATGTTATTTCACTTTTGACAATTAAAAATCCTGAAGTTATTGATATAAATAATGAAGTAAAATACTTAGTTAGAATTCTATTCGATGGAATAGCTGCTAAATGATTATTTGAGGGATTTTGTGAACATTATTAGTATTAAAAACATTAATTTTAATTATGGGAAAAAAAATGATTTTTCGCTTAATAACATAAGCCTTGATATTGGAAATAACGAATTTATTTCAATATTAGGCGCAAATGGAAGCGGCAAATCAACTCTGATAAAAATTGCGGCAGGTTTGATTAAACCGTGTTCAGGAACGATAAAACTTTATAATAATGATTTAAAAAACTATAAACGAAACGAAATCGCAAAACTTATTGCTTATGTTCCTCAATTATATTATTCTGTGTATCCTTATACTGTATTTGAAATTGTTATGATGGGCAGAAATCCTCACTTAGGTGTCTTTGGATATGAAAACAAAGAAGATATTGAGTTAGTTAATGATATTCTTGAGAAAGTCGGTATTTATAATTACCGCAATAAAAGCATAAATGAAATTAGCGGAGGCGAGGCGCAAAGGGCTTACATTGCAAGAGCACTTGTTCAAAATGCAAAAATCATTCTTTTAGACGAACCAAATTCTCACTTAGATATTAAAAATGAAATTTCGCTATTTAAACTTTTAGCATCTTTAAGGGAAAAAGATAATATTAGTATTGCGATTATAACACATCATTTAAATTTAGCAAATTTCTATTCAGACAACATCCTTATTTTAAAGAGAGGGGAAGTATTATCTTATGGAAAACCTGAAAAAATTTTGACTAAACAGATGATAATTAATTGTTTTGAGTTAAGTGAAGATGTAAACGTATTATTAAATAGCGAGAACAATACAATAAACTTAATGCCATACTAAGATGAAAAAATATTTAGGATTTATTTATTTAATAATTATTACTTTTGCGAATTATTTTGGAATTGTGTTTTTAAAATATTATTTAAATGATTTTTCCATTTTTGAGTTTAATATTACTTCTTTTGGAAATCTTATTTTTGTTTTTAATTTTCTATTAACCGTAATTTTTATATTAATTTTATTAATTAAGAAATATTCATTAATTTATAAAAATATAAAACAATTATATATCATAGCATTTCTTGCAATTATTACTTATTTATTATTGTTATTTAGCCTTAATTCGGAAATATTTGTCGGAAGGAAATATTTATGGGGATATCCTCTTAAAAGAATTAGTATTGCCATACTATTTATTTCAAATTTTTGGTTTTTGTTATATTTATTATTTGTTGTATTTTTAATGAATTTTTATAGCGGAATATACATTTATCTTAGATCATTAGCATATTCTACTTTATTTATTTGTGTGGTTTTAATTATCTCATTTTTATATTCTCTTACTTTTTCAAGTCATAAGTTGAATAATGAAGAGCATGACTTAGGTGTAATTTTAGGGGCTGCTGTATGGAAAGGAAATAAGCCAAGTCCAATTTTAGCCGGACGGATTTTTAAGACAGCAGAACTTTATAAAACCAAAAAGATTAAGAAGGTTTTGGTTACCGGAGGAAATGCACCGGGAGAATTAACAGAAGCGGAAGTTTCGTATATTAATTTGCTAAAATTAGGTGTTCGAAAAGAAGATATTAAAATTGAAATGAGCACCTCCACAACAGCAGAGCAAGTGAAATATATTAAAAATAATATTTATTTAATCGGAAATGAAAAAATAATTATAATTTCTGATCAATTCCACTTGAAAAGAGTTCTAGAAATTTGTAAATTCTTTAATATAAAAGCAATCGGTATTGCAAGTAATACAAAGTATGTTTTTAAAAAACTTTTGTTTTACAGAGTTAGAGAAAGTGTTGCATTATTATTGTTTTGGTTGTTTGCTATTTAATAAAATAAACGGGAGTTAGTGAATGGAAATATTTGAACATATTGAAATGCACGATCACGAACAAGTAGTTTTTTGTTCTAACAAAGAATCTGGATTAAAAGCAATTATCGCAATCCATGATACAAAGTTAGGTCCTGCTTTGGGCGGTACAAGAATGTGGAACTACACAAGTACCGAAGCTGCTTTAAAAGACGTTTTAAGATTATCCCGTGCTATGACATATAAAAGTGCCGTAGCAGGCTTGAATTTCGGAGGGGGAAAAGCTGTTATAATCGGGGATTCTGCTGCCATGAAAAATGAGCTTTTGTTTAGAACATTCGGCAAGTTTATTGACGGTCTTTCAGGTAGGTTTATTACAGCAGAAGATGTTGGTACTACCGTAAGGGATATGGAATTTGTGAGGATGGAAACAAAATATGTAACCGGAATATCTAAAGCTTTAGGCGGTAGCGGTGAACCTGCTCCCGTTACTTCATATAGTGTTTATGTAGGTATGAAAGCTTGTGCACATGAAAAATGGGGAAGTGATTCATTACGCGGAAGAAAAATTGCTATTCAGGGTGCCGGTCAAGTTGCTCGTTTTTTATGCGAACATTTATATAGCGAAGGGGCAGAATTATTTATAACAGATCTTTTAGATGAAAAAATAAAAAGAGTTCTAGAAACTGTAAAAGCACACGTTGTAAAACCTGAAGAAATATATGATATTAATTGCGATATTTTCAGCCCAAATGCTTTAGGAGGAATATTGAATGATGAAACTATTCCCAGAATTAAAGCTGAAATAATTGCTGGCGGAGCAAATAATCAGTTAGAAGACGAAGAGAAACACGGACTTATGTTATTTGAAAAGGGAATTTTATATGCTCCCGATTACGTAATAAACGCCGGGGGTTTGATAAATGTTGCAAATGAAATAGAGGGGTATAGACAAGATAGAGCAATGAAGCAGGCTGAAGGAATTTATGAAATTGTTAAAAAAATATTTGCTAAATCAATTGAGGCAAATATTCCTACAAATGTTGCATCTCAAAAAATTGCAGAGGAAAGACTAGAAAAAATTGGCAGTATTAGACAAATATATTCGGGTACTTCTCAATATAGCGGTAGGTTAGGGGAGTTAGTAAAAAAATAACGGCTTTTATTAAATGTAAAGGTAATAAAGGTTTAACCTTTATTACCTTTTTTTATTTGGTAAAATATATATATTTATTTTTAATAAAATTTTAGCTATTTTTGTAATCTATTTTAAAAAAATTCAAGTAAGTTTTACCCCGTTATATAGGATTAACCGATGAGTTCAAGAAAGAATAACCGAAGATCTGTTAGAGAGAAAACGTTACAATTATTGTATGCAAATGAAATGAACAAGGATAGGATTGAACTTTTAACCGAAGCTTTACTTTCTGACATTGATTCGCCTGCAGATAGATTGTTTTGTAAAGAGCTATTTGCTAAAGTAACAAGATATACCCCTGATCTGGAT
>JAEXOD010000120.1 GCA_023447335.1 Bacteroidota bacterium | reverse complement strand
AGGCTATGCAACAAGCTGCCGGTTCCTTAAATGCTACTCTCAATCCCGTAAATCCCCCTACATTTGATGGTTTTAATATTGAATGCTACAATAAACCCTTTGATGAAATTCCGGGTGGTGATTTTATTGACTTTATTCAAGTTGATGAAAACAACCTTATTGTTGTTTTGGGTGACGTAATGGGTAAAAAATGGGGCGCTTGGTACTTTGCGGTTGCTTATGCCGGTTATGTAAGAAATGCAGTTCGTATGGTTTGTAATTCTATTGATAATTTTTCTGCTAAACAGATTACCGAAAAGCTGAATGAAGCTATTTATTATGACGAAAGAATTTCACAAGTTTTTATTACCCTATCAATTTTAGTTATAAACAATAAAAATAATACTATTAAATATTGCGGAGCCGGTGATTTACCTCTTCTTTTAATTAAAAACGATGAATTTAACCTTGTAAAATCCAATGGTTTGTTATTAGGTTTTTCTTTAACAGGAAATTACGATGATATTGAAATTACATTGGATAGCGGGGATTCTGCAATAATTTTTACTGACGGTTTAACCGATATTAAACCGGATGACGGATCAATATTAGATATTGATTCTATCATAAAAATTATTTTTGACTCACATAAAAACAAAAACTCCTTAACCGATTTGATTAAGGAGTTTACTAGTCTCTCAAAAGAAAAATTTTCTGACGATTTAAGTATTATTAAAATTACAAAAATTTAGTTAAGTTTATTTATTACCGAACAAACTTGTGAAAATTTCTCGTTATTTAGAGATACTTGTCCGTAAATGTCAATTATCTCTTGTTCAGTAATTTTATTAAAATCTTTTTCTAGCGGAGTTATACATACACCCCCCATATCTACCGAAGCAGGACTTAACAAAATGTTCTTTTCCCCTTCTTCAAAGTAATATGTAGGACGATGTTTTTCTCTCGGAAAAATTACCGTTATCCATGTTTCATTATCATAGTACCCTAAGATATTTAACATAGGTTCGGTTTCATCTTTTGTTACTTCTTTTATAACATCTATTACTGAATAAAAATATTTTTCGGTTTCTTTAATATCCTTGCTTTCAATTGCAATAAAACTACGTAAATAGTTCGTAACCGAAAAAATCTTAACATCTTCCTTAACAAACTCCTGCTTTCCGTATTTGCTTATTAAGCTATTATATTCAGTATCAATCGGCATAAAATTTTTATTTCCCGCTTGAAAATGCATATGATCCGGCGCTGAAGCCCCACATTTTGGACCGTTGTAAAAAACAACATATCTATCAGCTATCTCTTTAGTAAGTAATAGGAAATCTAAATACTTACCAATTATAGTTTGAGGCGATTGCTCAATAACAGGAATAGTGAAATGCTCATCGAAAATCGGATAAGGATTACACAAAATAAGATATTCTTTATTAAATACTATCCCTTTTTGTTCAGGGGGTAGATTATTATAATGTAAAAAAGATTTTCTAGCTTTTATACTTGCGTCATCTACTTTTGCTGCTGAAGATGTAATACGTGAAGGATTGAACTGTACTTTTATCTCAAAATCCTCAAAAGAAAAATTTTTGATTTTAACAGTTTCTAATCCTTTGTAGTTTTGCCTAAGCAAACCCCAAGTCTCAAATTGCTGTTTTAATAACAAGTTCATCTGCTCGGATAATGTAGAAGAACTGCCGTAAATTGACAGTTCTTCATTATTCAACATTAAATGGTCAATCATTTATTAACATTCCTATTAATTCTTGCAACAAGTTCAATAGTACGTATTCTATCTTTATAAGTATTGTGATTGTTTTGCTTTACTATATCTAATGCAGCATCACTATTTCCGTCCCAACGTCTGCAAATATAAATCGGCTCATAAATTCTGCCAATCTGGTGCTCTCTTGATATTGCCAAACCAACAGCATAATCTTCACCGTAACTTACATTGGGTATTTTGATTTTTCTTAATAACGGAGTATAAAATGCACGCGGAGCACCCAATCCGTTAATTCTTAGTGCGTTGTTTCTTCCGTTATCCGGCGTCCATTCTCTATGATCAATAATTCCCGGAGGAACTTCCTCTAATTTAAAATTGGTCATTTGGTAAGTACCTACTACCATACCGCATTTCTGTTCATAAAATGCATTAATTATTTTAGTTATTGTAGTTTCATCTTTATATAAATCATCGCTATCTAATTGAAGTGCAAATTTACCGCAGTATGAGCTATGAACAGCTTCGTTCCAACATCCGCCAATACCTAAATCTTTTCTCTCCGGAACAATATGAACCAATCTATTATCCTTTTGTGCAAATTCTTTAATTATCTCTGTAGTACCGTCATCACTATAGTTATCAACAATTATCAAATTAAACTTAAATTCAGTTTTTTGATTTAGAATAGAAACAATTGCATCTTTAATTGTTTTTGCACGATTTTTTACAGGTATTATAACGCTTGCTTCATATTCAAAATTATTTTCATTAAAATCAACATCCTTAAACTGAGGTTCAAGATAAGCGCCTACAGCTTTTAAGTGCTGTGTACAAGCAATTTCCATTTCAATCTGAACTTCTCTATTGCGAGGATGAACATAATCAAACATTTTTTCGCCTGATTTTCTAGCATCACTTTCAATTGCAGTATATAAAAACTCGTTTATTCTAAAGAAATCTGCTTTTTGCGAAACTTTTAACCTTAAATCGTACAAACCTGCAAATTTATATTCTTTCTCAAATTCCGTATATACTGCCTTCAATATCGATGTTCTATATAATAATAGATAACCAAACTCGAAATCGTCACGTAAACTGCCTTTTTGATAATCAATAACGGGATGTATTGAACGTACCCCTTCTTTAACATCAAAATAATCACTATATACTAACCCAACATTTGTATCATCGGCAACAGAAATCATTCTTTCTAACGCAAATTGTCCTAATTCAACTTCCGAATCCTTTGTTAATATCAGTGTATAATCACAACTTGTAATTTGTGCAATTTTTTGTATAGTTGCACTGCTTTGAAGCGAATCACACTGTAATAAGACGCTATTTTCAATAACATCAACATCAGGATTAGCACTGACCAAATAAATATCTTTAACCAAACCTGTCTTATGTAACTGTTCCACCAATCCTTTAGTATAATCAAATCCGTTGTAAGATATAAATGCACTTACTCTCATTTGGGTTCTCCTTAATTAAAAAAATTATAAGTTTAAAGATAAGAAAAATGATAATAATTTAAAATATAATTCGTTTTCTCTTAGTTTATTTTAGCGAGGTAATTAGGTGTATTTATATCATGTGAGGAATATAATATTATTATTGTTTTATTGCCGCACTAATCGCTATATATACATTGTTGTTTATATTTCTTTATGGGGAATATATACAATTAATCTCTTTTTACTATGAGGATAATTTATTTTTACGGTCGAATTTTGACATTTTTTCGTATAAATATTATTATTTCCCCACTATTAAAATTAAAGAAAATATATCTTTCCTCACCTATTTTTTTCTAATTAACTCTATTTATTAATTAAGAACACTTAACATCTTATTATTTAGCAAGTTATGAGCTATTTTGGTGCATGGGGAATATTATTTTTGCAAATAAGAACCCTAAAAAAATGTTTTGATTTTTATTTAATTTGTATTATATTGGAACTTACGATAAAGACGTAAAGTTAAAACTTATATTTTTTATAATATTAATATCATTTTGTAACGAATAAAGAGGTAATATTGAGTAAGAAGACAAAGTATGTTTTGTTATTTTTACTTGGGGGCAAAATTGCACTTTTAATATTATTTATTTTTATTGTTAGTGCTGAAAACAATGCAACGGAAAATGAAGTAAAATTTGCCGAGGTTGAAAACCTAATTGATTTTTCATTCAAAGAGATAGGAACTATACGTGCAACTTGGTACGGAAATCAGTTCCATGGTAAAATGACAGCCAGCGGCGAAGTTTTTGACGAGAACCAGTTAACTGCTGCTCACAGATCACTGCCTTTCGGCACTCTTTTAAAGCTTACTAATACCGATAATGGTAATAGTGTAGTGATTAGAGTAAACGATAGAGGACCGGTTGCTAAAAGCTTAGATTTGGATCTATCAAAACAAGCAGCTATTGAATTAGGAATAAAAAACAAAGGAGTTGCCAAACTTATCTGCTCAAAAGTTAATGTCGAACAAGAATTGACTGATTTATTGCGGAATTATTAAAAAATTTAATAATTTTTTAACATAACTATTGATTAGAAAAAAAAATGTTTATATATTAAACATGTATTAAATAAACAAATTAACATTCAACTAAATTAAGGGGTTATATTATGAAAAAATTAATTTCTACCATTTTCATTTTGGTTCTTTTTGCAGGTTTTACAAACGCACAGCAAAAAAGTTTTATTGGTATTAACGGTGAATTGGCAATGGCAAGCGGAGACGTTGCTGATGTTTTTGGTTATTCAACTGGTTTCGGAGTTTCTGCTCGATATGAAAAACCATTAAGTTCTAATATTTACGGTTATGCAAGTGTTGGCTATTTAATGTGGAGCGGTGATGAATTTAAATATTTTGGAATGACCTCTGACTTAGAAACAACTTTGAGTGCAATTGTTGTAATGGCTGGCGGTAAATATTATTTTGCACCCAACATTTATGGTGTTGCTGAAGCCGGTTATTCTTCTTTCAGCATGTCTGTTGATGGTGGCGGTTCTGCTGTAGAAGTTGATAGTAAAATTGGTTTCGGTGTTGGTGCAGGTATTGAATTCCCATTAGGCAGTTTGATGATGGATGCTGCTGCTATGTATAAATTAGCTGCAACTGATTTTAACTATATCGACCTAAGAATTGGCGTAAAATTCGGAATTTAATCTTTTATTAAAGATACAAAAAAGGTGCTGAAACGCACCTTTTTTTGTTTTAAATAGAAATGACTAATTAATACAAAAATGCATTTATACCAATCATCAAATTTACTTTATTTCCGCTAACTGATTCATCTTCGTAACTTAAATTATCTATCTGATAATTTACTTCAGTGAATAAGCCGACTGCGCTGCTAAGCATATAACACACACCTCCTCCAAATACAAGACTTGTTCCGCTATAATCATATTCAACGCTTTGTTCGTAATAACCAGTATAATATTTGTCTTTTACCAACGTCTGTGTATACATAAAGGTTGCCCCAACAAACGGATATGCTTTAGAATTCTCATCTCCGAAAAAAAAGCTAACCGAAGGTCCAAGACCCCACGTGGTTAAGCTATAATCACCTTGACTTTGTCGATTAAATAACAATTTGCCCCCTACATTAAAACCTTGTGATACAAAATAGCCAAATGAACCATTTAGCAAAATAGTTGTAGCTCTTTCGTCTTTGGAATTTTCGTATAAGTCTCCTCCTGCGCTAGTAAATGCAAACGAACCCGAAAGTAATTTACTCCCTTTATCTATTGGGAAGCTTTGCGAACTGACCGTATTTACGGTTAAAAAACAGAATAGGAATAAAGTAAAAACATGCGCTGCTTTCATATCTTTTCTCCGATTAATTAGAAATAACCTTTTTATAAGGTTGATATTTACTCCTAATATAATTTAGTAAACAAACTTTTGAAAAGCAATATGCTTTGAGCATTTTATACTATAAAGTTTCTCAATTCTTAAGATAATTAAAAACAATTCGCCAATTATAATTTATCAATAATATTATATAATTAGAATAAAATATATAGATGTGATAAATACAAAAATGGCTACATCAAAATAATATTGCATTATATGAAATAGCCATTATATTAAAAGGTTTTTCTAGAATAAAAACGCCTTTATACCTACCATTAAATTGATTGAGTTACCGCTTAATGAAGTATTATTAAAATTCAGATTTTCAATTTCATAGTTAACTTCCGAAAACATTCCCACTGCATTACTTAGCATATAACATACACCCCCTGCAAAATGTGTTAAGCTTCCATCTTGACTGTCTTCGTAATTTCCGCCGGCAATGTCATTTTCATAACTCACAGTTGTTTTATTGTAAAAAAAAGAAACTGATAAATACGGATAAAGTGCAGATTTTTCATCTCCAAAATAATAGCTAAAAGATGGACCTATACCCCAACCTGTACTTTTTAAATTCCCGTGACTATATCTATTAAACAATACTTTTGCCCCAACATTAATCCCTTTTGAGACAAAATATCCAAAATCCCCGTAAAGCATAATTGAAGTTGATCTCCCGTCTTTGGAACTGCCATACAAATCCCCTCCCGCACTCCTAATCGAAAAGGAACCTGCAATGAGTTTACTTCCTTTATCAATAGCAAAACTTTGAGCAAAAATGTGGTTAAATGTAAAAACAATTAATGATGCTGCTAATACAAAAACTGATCTCTTCATATTATTCTCCTTCATTTTTTAATATTACTAATAAGTAATCAATAAAACTGTCAAAATATTTCTTCACATGGCAGAAAAGTAAATTGATAATTATTATGTTAAAATGAATACAACCGTCTTATAAATATTGTATCTAATTGAGTTATTAACAAAATTTAAAAATTATAACCTAATGTTACGAAATTAAACGTATTACCTTGTGAATTAATATTTTGAAGCCCTTTCCTTATCACGTATTCATCAATTGTAGCATCTAAATAGAACCCACCGAACCTAAAACCTACGCCTAGTAAAAAGCCATCACCGTTTCCGAAGCTAACTGAATTTGATTCGCTTTTAACTGAATTGTGAGTGTTAGAAGAATTATAATATTGTGTAACTGCTTTATAACCAACTCTACCTATTAACCAAGAAGTAAATCTAAATTCTAACCCTATGTTATAGTTTAATCCTGTATAGGAATTTTCGAATCCATTTTGACTAATATCTGAATCAAAATTCACAGAACCGAACGATAAAGCGAACCCCCCGTTAATTAACAAGTTCCCTTTTTTGTAATTAGATCCTACTCCTAACAATAAAGACTTTTGCGTTTTCGTGATATTTTCTTTCTTTGAATTAACAGCTTTGTTAAGCGAATTAACATCATCAGATACAAGTGAATACTCTATTAAGGGAATTATGGTTGTACGGTTATTAACGGGAACGAAAGTTTTAACTACTATACTTGCAGTTATTTTATCCGCATCATTTTTGTAGGAAATATCTTCATTTTCTGTTCCGTTTAAAATTATTGTTCCCGAAACGTCAAATTTATAATTATCAAATAATGTAATTAAAGCACCGGCGTTAAATCCAATCTGGTTAAGTTTGTATATATAATCATTATTTTGACTATTTTCATAATCAGTATCGCCACTATTCTCAAAATAAGAAAATCCCAAACCATATGTAATGTTGTCATATTTATAACTACTAAACAGTGTAATATTATTTCTAAATTTAATAGTATTACTATTTAGATTTTGTGAATAATATGTATTTAAATCAATCAGATGGGATAAAGAAGCGATAGAATATTCTTTATTAGTGGTCCCGTTTGTTAATATAGCTCCTAATGTGAAGCTATCAAATAATTTAACATTCACACCGATATTGTGATTATTGCCGGAAACTTGAGTTCTGCTACCGTCACCTATATCGCCCCAAATTATATTAGAATACTGAAAACCGTAAGCAGGGTTTACGAAAATATCACTTACATCCTCTAAAAACTTGCTATTTCCCATAGCGAGCGTTCTGGCAGTTCCGCCGCTAATTACATTTGTACAAATTGTTGTCGAATCTTTTTCGGTTTGAGCGTTGATAGAACTTATAAGAACAATTAAAAACAATACAAACAAAGTACTTAATTTCATAGTATTTCACCATATTTATAATAAAAAAGTTAATTTATAATAACATATATATTACACAAGTTAAGTGAAATAAAAAGCGAGGGCAAACCCAACCTTATTTTGACCGCACTCAAATATTCCTTGTTTGTAAACTAATTAAATCCTCACTCCTTTGCAAGAGAATTTTTTATACCCAAAAATTATTTTGGGGAGTTATTTTTATTATTCGGCTATTTTTTTTATTATATAATGTAAATTTAATTTTAAAGGAAAAGACATTAACCCTATTTACTTATTGAAAATGAAAAAGAAGAAAAAAATCAAAAGAAAAGTCGGGGTCCCTACAGGTACGTTTACTTACGTAGGTGAAAACGAAAAAACCTTAACTACTCTTGAATTAGTAGAATATGACAAAGAGAGTTGTGTTTTTAGACAAATAGACAATTTAATTCATTTAAGCAAAGAGTTTACAAATGACGCTACTCCAAAACTAAGGTGGCTGCGCGTACACGGCTTAGCTGATGTTAATTATATTGCCGAAATAGGAAAATTCTTTAAAATACACCCCTTAACAATTGAAGATATATTAAACACATATCAACGCCCCAAAGCTGAAGAATACGAAAAGTACCTTTTTTCGGTAGTAAAAAAAATTACTATTAAAAAATTCGATAGCATGGAAACAGAGCAAATCGGAATAATTTTAATGCAAGATTTGATTATTACGTTCTATGACGGAAAAGATAAAATTTATAAGGAAATTGATGACAAAATTTTAAGCAACAAAGGAAACGTAAGAGATTCATCCGATTATTTATTTTATATTATATTGGATAATATTGTTGATCATTATTTTGTTGTTATGGACAATATAAGTGACACCGTTGAAGAACTTTACGAAGGATTAATTGAAAACACGGTTAAAGACGGACTTAACGAGATCAAAAACTTACAAAAAGATATGCACAAAATTAGGCAAGCTTTTTATCCTTTTCGCGAAGTACTCGGGCGTCTACAAAAACAAGAGTTTGCATTAATTAATAAAGATTTAGCTATATATTTTAGAGATATTAACGATCATTTTCATCAAATAATAGAAATTTTTGAAACTAATAAAGAATCTTTATTTAGTATGCTTAACGTTCATTTATCCGGTACAAGCAATCAGCTTAACGAAGTAATGAAAGTACTAACTATTATTTCGACTATTTTCATCCCTTTAACATTTATTGCCGGCGTTTATGGAATGAATTTCAAAAACATGCCCGAAATAGAATGGAAATATGCATATTTTGTTGTTTGGGGAATAATGATTGCCATTGGCGTCTCTTTGGGTTATTGGTTTAAAAAGAATAAATGGCTATAAGAGTATTTTATGATAAAAAAAATTTTTGAACAAAGTTATTTTGGCAATACGGTATATGATTACACAATTGCCTTATCAATTTTTATTGTCAGCATTTTTATTATTTCTATTCTAAAACTAATAGTTAAAAAATATATTTTTAATTCGGGAACAGAAGACAAAGAAAGTAACCAACATAAATTTTATAATTTCAAGAAATATCTAATCCCATTACTTTATCTTACCGCCTTTTATTTGGCATTCGAAAGCTTACTAATCCCCAAAAATGTTGAAAAAGTTGTCCAGACAATTTTTATTATTTTAACTACTTATTATCTTGTCAAATTTGTCGGGCGTATCTTAAATTTAATCTTAACAGATTATATTAACAAAGCAGACGAAGAAAGCGGGAAGAAAAAAATAAAAGCATTAACTTCTCTTTTTAACGTTTTGGTTTATGTGCTCGGATTACTATTTCTATTAGATAACTTAGGAATTAATATTACCGCAATTGTTGCCGGCTTAGGAATAGGAGGTATTGCGGTTGCACTTGCAGCTCAAGCATTACTTGGTGATCTATTTAGCTATTTTGTGATATTCTTTGATAGACCTTTTGAAATCGGAGATTTTATTACAGTTGATACTAAATCAGGTACGATTGAACAGATCGGTATTAAATCTACCAAAATACGCAGCTTAAGCGGTGAACTAATAATTATTTCAAATTCAAATTTAACCAATTCACGGATTCACAATTTTAAGGCTTTAAAACGTCGTAGATATGTTTTTACTTTGGGAGTAACATATCAAACAACACCTGACAAGCTTAAAATTATTCCTGAAATTATTTCAAACATTATAAAACAATTTGAAAATACCGAATTGGATAGATGTACATTTGCAAGTTTTGGCGATTCACGTATAAATTTTGAGACTGTGATATTTTACGATTCTTCAGATTATAAAGAGTTTATGCTAACATTGGATAAAATTAATTTGCTTATATTCGAGGAATTCAACAAAAACGAAATAGACTTTGCTTACCCTACCCAAACTATCTTTTTGGAAAAGCCGTAAATCAAATTTTTGAAACATATTATAAATTAAAATATATAAACATTTATTAATTTCTCACTATAAATTGATATGAAAAAAATACTTTTTATTCTACTTATTGCTTTATCGGTTAACGGGCAAGTTAAATTTAGGGAAACCGAGATGGATAGCATTATACTCCCGTTTGTTAAAGATACAACTTTTAGCGGTTGTATTTTAATCGGTACCCCTGATGAAATTCTTTTTAAAAAAGGATACGGATTTGCAAATTTTGAACTTGAAGTGCCCAATAAAACCGAATATGTTTTTAATGTTGCCTCAATATCAAAACAATTTACGGGTGCTTCAATATTGTTGTTGTCATTGCAAAACAAGTTAGATATTGAAGATACGTTAAAAAAATATCTCCCGGATTTCCCCAATGCAGAAAAAATCACAATAAAAAATTTACTAACGCATAAAAGCGGAATACAAACTTACAACGATTTTAAAAATTATGATAGTTTAAAGTTGTTTACCACCGAGCTTCCTAAAGTGGTTGAGTGGATAAAAAAACATGCCGTTATTAATGAACCTAACGATAAATATGTTTATTCAAATTCAAACTACGGAATACTTGCTTACATTGTAGAAAAAGTTAGCGGAATTCCGTTTAACGACTTTTTAAATAAAAACTTCTTTATTCCTGCAAACATGTCGCATACGGGCAATTTTGCAAGAACAGAAATAATAAAAGGACGAGTAAACCATTACGAAATGACTGCAACCGGACTTAAAAATATTCCCTATTTTAATTACTCATTTAAGTATGGTAGCGGATCTCTTCAAACATCTGTTGAAGATTTATATAATTGGTATAAAGCTTTAAGCGGAAACCTAATTTATAATTCTGAATTTAAGGATAAATTTTTAAACGGCGATAGAATTGAAGGAGGTTATGGTTACGGTTTAGGTAAAAACCGCATAGGATTTAGCAGAATTGCCGAACACGAAGGCGGAGTACCCGGTGTATCTGCTTATGTTGTTTATGTTTTGGAACCGTCTTATTTTATTGCATTCATTAGCAATATAACAAATACAAATACTCGTAACGCTCGTAAAGAAATTTATAATTATATATATCAAAAATTGGGACTTTAGAGTAAATAGTTAAATTTTAATTTTAGTAAACGGTGAATCGTTTTTAATATCACTATATAAGAACTACAAATTAATTAATCATCAATTGATTTTATATTCCTTTTCATTATATCGCTTCACCTTATCTCCGTTTCTCGGTCTGCTGATATACTATGCCTGCTATAATAAGCACTAACCCGATAATAGAGGACAATAATATTTTTTCTTTCAATACTAAACTGATAAATAAAAAAGAAACAAACGGAGACAAATAAGCAAGCGTACTTGTTTTAGCCTTATCCTTACTATAATCAAGCCCCTTCATCCATAAAAAGAAAGTAATCCCCATCTCAAATAATCCGATGTATAATGCCCCCAAAAGATAAATATAATCAACCTTAAAAGTATCAAAAAGTACAATATAAATACCGCTTATAATTGTTCCGAAATAAAACCCTCCGAATAACTTGATAGAATTATCTCGTTTATCTAAAAGACTTAATGTCCAATATGCAGCCCAAATAACCGAACTACCGACTGCCAATAATATGCCGAAAGGATTGGAGGAATTAATACTTAAAAACTCCCCCTTGCTTGCAATCAAAAAAACTCCGATAAAAGCAATCACTAACCCTATTATTGTTCTAACAGATAATTTTTGCTTTAAAAATATAACCGAAAATATTGCCAAAGCAATGGGCCAAGTATAATTTAGGGGTTGTGCTTGCTGTGCAGGTAAAAGCGAATAAGCCTTGAATAATACTAAATAATATAAAAACGGATTTAATGCTCCTAACAAAATATTCTTAGGTAAATTCTTTCCTCCAAATTCTGTTCTTATTCTATCTTTTTTGGTTAACATTGCTATAAAAAAAAGAGAGATAGTGCTAAAAAATGAGGAGTAAAATAATAGCTGGGCAAAAGACATCCCTTCTAAAGTTAACTTAAAAGCAGTAGCAACAGTTGACCACAAAAACACTGCCGCACCTGAGTATATAATTGATTTGGTTTTATCTGTTTTAATCATAAATCAACAAACTGTATTAATAATTTTTTCTAGTTCCATTGCTATTTTTCTCCTGTTATGACATAGGATATTTGTATCACTCGAGTTTAAAGTATTTGCAAAATCAAAAAAATCTTCTGCATTTTCGTTGAACGAGTAATATTTTCCTAATCCGGCTTTTGTGATAAGTTCGTTTACTTCTTTGTTTTCCTCACCAAAAACAATAATCGGTTTTTTTGCTCTCATGTATTCAAAAAGTTTACCGGGAACATGGCGGGGTTCATGAGTGCACGCAAGTAAATAATCTGCATTCACTATTTCTTTAATAACGTCTTTATAATCTAAAAACCCTAAAAATTCTGTATATTTATCAAGTCCGAGTTCTACAATATTATCTTTAATATTTGGAGCAAGCGAACCAATAAACTTCAATCTAAGTTTATCACCTTTATCAATTTTATTCTTTACGGTTTCCCAAAATCTTTTTGGATTTTGATATTCGTACATATTTCCTGCGTGTAAAATTGTTTTATACTCATTTTTGTTTTTATTATCTTTTAGTTCGTCAAAATCCTCTTCATTATATCCCCAATAGAGTTGAAATGATTTTTTATTCATGAATTCGTATTTATTCTTAAAATAATTCATCATACTTTTTGTAACAAAAACAGCAGCTTTTGCAATTTTCATAGTCTTTTCTTCTAAATAATTATCTAACCAAACTACAAATTTATTACGAGTTTGGTTTTTGTAAGAGGCAATGTCAACCCAAGGATCAATCAAAATCGGAATTAGCGGAATATTAAATTTTTTACTTAAAGTAACCCCTATTAAATGAACACTATGCGGCGGTCCGTTTGTTATTATAACGTCATACTTTTCCGTTTTTAATAGTTCTTTACCTGCTGCTACAGCTTGTTTATACCAACCAATTCTTGCATCAGGAATAAACAAATTCATCCTTATCCATAACGAAACCTTATGTTTTAAACTAACCTTTTGAGTTGAAATTACCTCGGTTGCAAACATAGGAGTTTCTTTTTCTTTGCCTAAAAATTTTTTATAATAAATAAAAGGGTCGAAATAACCGGTTTTTATAACTTTTAAGTTATCAGGTATAAATTGAATAAACGTCTCATCTTTTGCCGAAAAAGTATCTTCGTTTACGGTTAACAAAGCTATTTTATGCCCCTTTTCATTTAAATATTGAATCATCTTTAAGGGGAAATGATATGAGGCTTTTCCGCTCGGGGGCCAATAAAAAGAGACAAACAGTATTTTTTTCATAAAAGTTAACAATAAATTAGTTTGTAAATTTAGCTATTAATACTTAGAATTAAAAATAAAAATTATTGCTTTTGTCTAAACAATATATTAAGTTTAGTTTGGCAAAATGATCCTACTGTAATATGTTGACGTAAATCACTATCGAGCAAGAGCTGTGCTAAAAATCACAACTTGTTTCTGATAGATTAGTTAATTTGCACAGGAATATTAGAGGAGTTTAAAAAGATGCAACAAGTAGTTGAAAACAGGGATGCAGTAAAAATCAAAAAGGGGGAGAGGTCTATGTTTAAGTGTTTTATGTACCAGCCGCTTTGTTCAGGGATATTAGGATTTTCCCTTTTCCTTAGCATAATTATTTTAGTAAAATTTTTAAGCCACAGCTTGGGTTTCCAGCCGATTTTTAGCGTTGATATTTACGACGTAATTTTGGCAGGACTAGGGTTTATTCTAGCTTTTTTAATAAGATTTATCGATAATTTTAAGAAAACCTCTAACTAAAAGTCGAAACTTCGGCGTTTAGTTTTTCGGTTTTATCGGCTAATTTTAATTTTTCGATAAGTTCGGTTAAATCGCCTTCTATTATGTTAGCTAGGTTGTAAAGAGTTAAACCAATTCGATGATCTGTAACACGGTTTTGAGGGAAGTTATAAGTACGTATTTTATCACTCCTATCTCCGCTTTTAACCATTGTACGTCTCTGTTCTGTAATTTCTTTGGTTTGTTCTTGCTGTTTCAAATCATATAAACGTGCTTGTAGAACTTTCATTGCCTTCTGGCGATTTTTCAATTGAGATCTTTCATCCTGACACTGTACAACTAACCCTGTCGGTAAGTGAGTAATTCGAATGGCTGTTTCAACTTTATTTACGTTCTGTCCTCCGGCTCCGCCGCTTCTATAAACGTCAATTCTTAAATCACCCGGGTCAATATCCACCTGAACGTCCTCAACTTCCGGTAAAATTGCCACTGATGCTGCAGAAGTATGTACTCGTCCGTTAGCTTCTGTTAAAGGAACTCTTTGCACTCTATGAACACCGCTTTCATATTTCATGTCGGCATAAACTCCCGTACCGCTTAAGCTAAATACAACTTCTTTTATACCGCCTAAACCGCCAATTTCACTTATATCTATTATCTCTTGTCTCCATCCTTTTATTTCAGCAAAACGACTATACATTCTGAATAAATCGGCTGCAAAAATACCTGCTTCGTCTCCGCCGGTTCCGGCTCGTATTTCAACTATAACGTTTTTATCATCATTTGGATCTTTCGGAACTAATAAAAACTTAATTTCATCTGCCATTCTCTTTTCATTTTGTTTAAGTTCTTTTAGTTCATCTTCAGCCATCGCTGTTATTTCAGGGTCATCACCAATTTTAATAAGTTCTTCATTATCTGATATTTGACTAAGCAACCTATCATACTCATCAAATGCATTTACAACATCTTCTAATTCGGAACGTTGTTTACTTAATTTTATAAACTTTGCTTGATCTTTAATTACATCCGCATCACTTAGTTGCTCAGTAATTTTTGTGAATTTATCTTTAATTTCGCGTAGCTTTTCGTAGATATTCATTTACTCAACTCAAAAAAATTTAGAAAGTAAATATAATATTTTTTTATGATAAACAATATATAGTTAAAAATACACTATTGTCTATTAAAAACATTATATAACAGTGTTTTCAATGGAGATAAAAAGCTTTTTCTTATGTTTTATTTTGAACTAAGTATTTGACAAAAAAAAGTCCCCATTCCCTTTCAGGAATGAGGACATTCAAAATTTAGAATTCAAAATTCAAATTATTTTACAAGCATCATTTTTCTTGTTTGTTGGAAAGTACCTGAAGTTAATTTATACATATAAACACCTGAAGTTAGTTTTGAAGCATCAAAAGTAACATTATGTGTTCCGGCTGTTAACATATCGTTAACTAATACGGCAACTTCACGTCCTAACATATCATATATAGTTAAATTAACTTGACCTGCTGATAACAAATTAAAAGAAATTGTTGTACTTGGGTTGAAAGGATTTGGGAAGTTTTGTGCTAAGTAATTTGTTGTAGGCAATACTGCAGCATCTTCAACACCTGTTCCCGGATCAGCTTCTAATATCCACAAGTATTTATCACCTGTCCATACATCAAAATCAGTACTATAATTTACAATACAGTATTCATTTTTTCCGTCTCCGTCCATATCATCTGCCGGACAACCATAAAAGAATCTTGGTGACAAAGTCGGACTTGCAGTCGGATCAAAGCCTGCATGTTGGAAAAGATCAAATGCTATATTAATATCCCAGCTAGCGCTGTCAGTTGGAGCTCCGGTTCCTTTATATTCCAAATCAAATACTCTTCCGTTCCCTTCACCGCCAATCATTAAGTCTAATTTTCCGTCTTTATCCGGATCTGCTATATACATTGAGCGTAATTTACCAATCGCTTGTTTTGGCAATCTCATTAAAACTTTAATATCGTCTACTGTTAATGCACTAATATCAGAAATATTTGAAATAACAAACACTGTATTATCAGGTTCGGTAGCGGCAATATATAATTCATTTACACCGTCATTATTAACATCAGCAACACGTACACCGTCTAATGAACCGTAATCTACACCACCGGCACTCATAACTGCGCTCATTTCCTTAACATATTCATATTGATTTGGACCGGTAGCTTCTACAATATATAAGCTAAACATATTCCATAACAATGCATAAATTTCTTTTTTACCGTCTTTATCTAAATCGCCTGTAGTTACACTATACAAACCACCGCCTGATAAACCTGTCAAGTTATATTCAATAACCCAAGTTCCAAAACCAGTAAACTCACCGGTTAAACTTAAAACCATAATTTCACGACCACGTCCGCCTTGTCTAACACCCATAACAAGTTCGTTTGCTCCGTCGTTATCAATATCTTCAATTTGCATGCTATATGGGCGGAAATCTGTTAAATCAGGCAATTCACAATTAAATGATGAATGAGGCTGATAAGCTGTTCCGTCAAAATTACCATATGCATTTTCTCCGACTGTTCCGTTCCATTCAAAAGCAAAAAGTCTATCCGGATTTGGTCTTTCGGCGTCAGTAACAGCAGGCACACCAATAATAATTTCTTCTTTTCCGTTACCGTCTAAGTCACCAATAGTAATTGCTTCATAACTATTTATAGCGACAGGTATTTTAAAGTACCATACCAATTGATAATCATTATCACCTTGAGCTTCATATAACATAACAAAATTACTGTCATAATCTGTATAACCACAGATAAATTCCCCTTTACCGTCTTTATCTGTATCAAAACCTGCTTTAACTATTCCTAATTCACTTCCTACTTGCGGATCTTGAAAAGGGAGTTGGTCCATAGACCATGATACTTGCCAGGTATTGCTTTGTGCAAATAGACTGCACGCCAAAAGCATTAGTATTGCTACGTAAGTTTTTTTAAACATATTTTCTCCTATTGTTTAGTTAATAATTAGAATCTAAAATAAATAATGAATTTCAAAAATTTCCTCATGTATTCATATTCAAAATACTAATAATTTCTTTTCAACGCAATAGAAAAATACTGTATAATGTATACATTTTTAACTTTTTATAATTATTTTGTAAAAACATATTAAGTTTTGATATTATCTTAGGCTTTACCGGCAGCTTGATTTTTTAATTAATTACTCATAATAAAATTAATTACTATAATTCTTCATCAACTCGCATATCCTCTGTTGAGTGAGGCATAATGAAATATATCGGAATTAATAAATATATGATAAATGATATATTCGGGTGTATAAATGAAAATAATGCACCCATTAGATAAAGTAATGGTCCATAAATTAAAGAGTAAATCGTTCCCTTTTTGTAATTTTCAATTGAAACCGATTCTTTTAATATTACTTTTTTATTCAATGTATAAAATCTTAACAATGAAAATATTAAAGCCATTACTGACAATACCACACCATATAAGATTACTGCTACTTGATTATTCGGATAATCTCCCAACAAGGCTGTTGGAAACGGAATAAAAGAAACAAACAACAATAACAAGGCATTCCACCAGAATAATCCGTGTGTAAATATTCTAAACTGCTTTAGCAATCTATGATGATTTACCCAAATTACACAAACAGTAAAGAAACTAATAATCCAACTTATAACCTTAGGAATTAAGCTTTCTAAAGCTTTTAGTAACTCCCCGCTATCTCTAAAATTGTTTATATGTGGTACTTTGATTTCTAAAACAAGCAGAGTAACAATTATGGCAAAAACTCCGTCTGAAAATGTCTCAACTCTCGATTGTTCAAAATGCGAAATTGATTTACTTTTCAAGATAACCCCATACAAAATTTGGGTGATGACCGTTAATTCTAACCATTTTTACCCACAATAAAGTCATATGCTCGAGATGTAACGCTTGTGATAAAGCACCGGTATCTTTAGGAAAATAACCGAGCTGTTCAATTAACATAGCTGTTTCGTTTTTAGCATTTATATCATTACCGCAATACAACATAACGGGCTTTAAATTATAACTAGGGAATGAAGGATTTATAAAATTTTCAAATCCGTATATAGTAAATGCCTTCACAACCTTTGAATCATTCGCAATTTGCTGAACAACTTCAGAACCGGATATTTCACTTTTAAGTAAGTGGGTAATCCCAATTCCTACTGGATTTGTGCAATCAACCAATGTTTTGCCATTAAATTTAATGCCCGCCAGAGCTTCTTGGTTTTTATGATAAGGTGTAGCCAAAAACACAACATCACTATTATCAACCGCTTTTTGAACCGGCATTACTATAAATTCTTTGTTATTTTCTAACGCCTTTGTTACACTTTTAGAATTCATGTTATTATTTGCAATAATAATTTTATGCCCTTTTTGCTCTAAGTTATTTGCTAATGCAAATCCCACATTACCAATTCCGATAAATGCTATATTCATAATATTCTCCTTAATTTTGTTTTAGAAATTTTGAAAAAAGTATAAATCTTTTTTACTATAAATTAATGATCTCCAATGCTTTCTCTGCTAATATTTTATGCACTCTATTACTCACTGAAATACCCCAAAATGTCATATATTTATCCTCAATTAATCTATTCTTTGTTACGAATAATTCTTTATATTTACTTTCTTTTAAAGGATTTTCAAAATCTATATAATCAAAAGGCAAATAACTTTCGGTTATGTTATCTAATCCATAAGCTTTGTGATTAATTATTATTTGCTCAAAAATATTAAACGCATCTAATTTAATAATCTCAATACCTTCTAACAATTTTAAGGAGTCAAAGATATTATCAATCGAGCTATTAAAGTGATTTACAATATCTTTAATAGTTTGTTTCGAAGGGGAATTGGCGTACAAAGGTGTATTTAATAAATCAGGTAAATTACCAACCAAAAATTTACGTGCACCTTTAATGTATAATTTTAAAATTGAGCTTTTAATATTCAACGATGGCGGATATTTGATTATATCCGGTTCACCATATTCTAAATAACTACCAATATCATGCCCACCTGCCCAAATCACATATAAATCTTTACTTGAAACAGCTTCTTTTCCGGCTAAGAACATTTCGACTTGATTTGCCAACCCGCTAAAAACAACTTTTTTATCAATATTAAGAGATTGTTTCAACGGTTCATTGATATTATAATACCCTGTTGTTGCTCCTCCGATGGCAAAATTATTTGAAAAATCTAATTTAACGCCTAACATCTCAGCAAGATATTCAACCCAGACAGCCCCATTTGTCCATCTTCCTTCAAAAAAAGGAGGGGATGGCGGATATTTATAATTTGTAAAATATCCTAGTCTACCCATATCGGATAGACCATCTCCAAAAACAAAAATATTCTCAAGTGTTTTATAATCCATTTTTTTACCTTTTCAATTTATTATCAGTTGCAAATATAATTTTAAAGTATTATTTTTACAAGTAGTTACTATTTTGTTTGGTAGTTACTTTTTATATACTATTGGGATTTTTATGATTACATCGAATAATTATTTTGAGTGCCCTTTAACCTCAGCTATGGAAATAATAGGGGGTAAATGGAAAATTGTTATTTTAGGAAATTTATTTACCGGAGTTAAACGATTTGGCGAATTAAAAAAGCTAATGCCCGGAATAACTCAAAAAATGCTAACACAACAATTACGTGAACTAGAGCAAGACGGATTACTGCATAGAGAGATATATAAAGAAATCCCTCCAAAAGTTGAATACAGTTTGACCGAAAACGGTAAATCTTTAGAACCGATCTTAAAGGAGTTATGCACTTGGGGGCTAAGATTGATAGAAACAAAAAGGACTTCTAAATAATTCTGTTTAAAACAAAAAAAGCCTGCTGTTGCAGACTTTTTTTTATTCTTGTTGCGGGGACAGGACTTGAACCTGCAACCTCCGGGTTATGAGCCCGACGAGCTACCAATTGCTCTACCCCGCGATGTAAAATTTAGATTATAAATATAACACATTTTCCAAGCCATGTCAAGCTTTATATTTAGTATGGGTTAATTTTGTTTGATTTTTAGCGTTTCATTTATAAAAACTGTTGGATTCTGAATAATTTTATCGTATTCAGAAAAATGAATTTTTTTTGATTCAAAATCGATTTTGACATCTTGAATAAATTTCTCAAAATTTTCATTTTGTTCACATAGCTTATTCATTGTCTCCCAATCAAGGTTATCTTTTGTTTTTGCAGGGAACAAAATTGTAGAAGCGTCGAAGTCCAACAAATCTAAACATATTATCCCAATTCCAAAAGAATTTGACAATCTTTCCAATTCTGACAATAAATCATCGTCTTCAATTTTATTTGCAGAAACTAAATATCCCTCATTAGCCCACGAAGAATTTGAAACAGCTTGAAAAAATGATTCTCTATAATTTCCCCTATTGATATGTCTTTTTAGCTCAAAAGAATATAATTTAACAATTCTATGATCTGTAATTCTATTAAAATCTAATAAGTGCCTATTCCAATCTTCTAATGGCATATAAAACCCCACCATATCCGGATGCAACCATTCATTAAATCCATTTTTTCTTGATTTTTCATGAAAGATTGTTTTTGAGTATATATACCTTCCCTTTCCAAACACAGGATTTGCATAAATAAAATAGCTCAAAAGCGGATGCAAATCTCTTTCCTTATAAGTGTTATCGTTTCCCTTTTCTTTTATCTCTATAATTGGTCTTTTATCTTTATCAACCTTTGCTGCACATTTATTTTTATATTCTTTTAGTGCAAATTTAGCTGGATTCGCAGAAATTTTTATAAACCTCGAATTTTGATTATCTCTTACATCAACAAATAACCTTGCGCCTAGTGAATGCCAAGGGGTTTTTCCTTTCAATCCTAATTTAACATCCAGTTTCTTCTCAACCCCAACTTTCCATATTTCCTGATATGTTAATGGTTCATTAATATCCTGCAAAACTTCAACTGCAAAATCCAAAACCGTATATGCCATTTATTCCTCCAAACATTTTTAATTCTACAATACTATATTAATTAAACTACCAATAACAACTAAACCAAAAATAACTACCAAACAACCTTTACCCAAAATCATTCCGCCAATTTTTCTTTCCAAGCCGCCTTTGGTTGTAGGTATTCCGGTTTTGCGGGCAAAATTTTGTTTAACCCTTGTTATTCCGATTAGTCTTTTCCAAGAAAATCCGCCTTTATTCATATTTAACGCCTCCTTAAATATTTAATAGTTCATCCATAACTTATTAAATTTTTATTTTTTCTCCAAACAAAAAATCCCCTTATTCAGGGGATTTTCTTATAATAAATTATTACATTTAAACTAACTTTTACTTACGTTTAATTTTGCTGATTCTTTTTCAATTTCCTCGCTTTCACTTCTAATTTTTTTAGTAATATCTAAAGTTTCGTTAAAAGAATCTTTCAATTCATCGGCTTCAGGAAATGCGGGTAATTTTTCGTTTAACTTATTCATTAGAGGTTTAAAAGCTCCTTTGACAAAATCATTCACATATTTATCAAATAATTTTCCCACTTTTCCCCCTTCCAAAACATCGCGAACACTTATGTTAATTTTAACCTTGGCTATCTCTTTTTTAAAGCGTTTATCTAATACTTCATTAATTTCATCAGCTACCCTGTCAACTTTCTTAAATCCGTTATCAAATTTATTTAATCCGCTATCAAATTTATCAAAAGCTTTATCTAATTTATTTAATTTATTACATTCGGATCCTATAACACTAAACTTTCCGTTAACTAATTGACTAAAGCTGTTAAACGCGGATAATTCATTTTTAATTTTTGCAACTATAGCATCACGAACTGTGGGATTTTTATACTCTTCACTTGATGCAATTGTTCGCTTTTTATTTTCCAAATAAATTTTAAGATAATTTAACTTATTATTTACCAAAATATTTGAAGTCAACGCATAGTTAACATTTTCGCTTGTTTTATCCAATACAGGTTCTTTAATTGTTTTAAGTACTTTATCAGCTTTTCCTATTTGACCTAAAGACAAACCTAATGTTGTTGAAAGGACTTTTACCGGGGCACCAATAATCGGGAATCTAGAAAAAGGATTTAATGCACTTTGAGTATCGTTTACTCTTGAATTTATATCACTTACATTTTGAGCAATAGAACTACCGCTCCCCGCTGTTTTATTACTCTTCAATAATTTCTGTAATGTAGAAGAGGACTTTTCTTCAGTACTAGAAATATTTAGAAGTGCTTGGTCTATTTCATTTATCAATCCAACAACAACAGGATCCGTATTATTATTAACAAATTGTTTAGTTTCCGGAATGTAAGGTCTATTTGTCTCAGCATCAATTAAATACCATTCCATCCAAGGACCTTCATGGTCATCCCAAGTATGGATATTCATTCCGTTTGTTGCTTCTCTACCGGTACAAACTACTTTTCCGTTTTCGGCATATATTTTAAATCTACCGTTACCTAAATGCTTAAAATTAAAATTCTGTGCAGTCGAATTATTCCTTTCCCAAATTTGAATATTTGTTCCGTTAGCATTTACGCCTCCGGCAATATCTACAACAATATTTGGGTTTCCTGCAACACTAATATTGTAATAATTTAAATTAGAATTCGAGTTACTTAAATTATATCTTCTATCAACCCCCATATCAAAAGCCCATAAATTTAGATTACTGCCTGCTTTTGTAGTATTATAACCGGGAACGTCGAAATATCCTGTTAAATCTTTTCCGTAAGATAATGCAGATTGAATGTAAAATGTCTTAATCCCCCTCATATCTGCAAAATTACCGGTCTTCATTGTATTTAATTTTTCTTCCAATAATAGCGGTTTATTTGTAGTTGTTGATATTAATACCCACTCCATCCAAGGTCCGTCATGGTCATCCCAAATACATACTCTTGATCCGTTCCCTGAATTGCGACCGTCTAAACATAAAACTTTCCCATGTTCATTGTAAATTTTAAAACGCCCGTTTCCCAAGTATTTAAAAGTAAAGTTTTGATTCCAATCATTGTTTGGTCCCCAAATATGAATTTTTTGCCCATTGTTATTTTTTTTACTTTGTATATCAATATATCCTGCAACCCCTTCAATATGTATTCTCACAAAACCAGATTTTGGTGAATTTTCAATCATATATCTTCTATCTTTTGCTCTATCACTTAATTCCCAAACCTT
>JAEXOD010000099.1 GCA_023447335.1 Bacteroidota bacterium | reverse complement strand
GGCAAATTTAATACCAACAAATTTAACGGCATAGATGGAGTTCAAGGTCCTTATCGCTTGATTGGCTCAAACAATGAAAGAAATATGATAGTTATTGCAGGAAGTGAAAAGGTTTATTTAAACGGTGAACTACTTAAACGAGGTGAAAATAATGATTACACTATTGAATACTCTAATGCCCAGATAACTTTTAGACCTAAGAGATTGATTACATCTTCGAGTAGAATAACGGTTGAATTTGAATATTCTGATAGGCAATATTCAAGAAATTTCTTAGGTACAAATTCAAAAATTAATTTATTTAACAATAAATTACAATTCGGCTTTAGTTATTTTAACGAATACGATGATAAAGATAATCCGATTGATTTAGTTATTTCTGATGATGATAAAAAAATTCTCGAAAAGGCGGGTGATGATCAGAAACTTGCAGCAAGAAGTGGCGTAACAGAAGCATTACCGGATTCATTAGGGAGAGTTATAGGAACTTATATTAAAGTCGATACTCTAATTAATAATCAAAATTATACTTACTATGTTTATAGCCCGGGTAGTGAATTCGCAATTTATAATGTTGTATTTAGTTATGTAGGTGAAAACAAAGGTGATTATAGCTCGGTGAGTTTGGGAAATTTCAGATTTACAGGTATAAATAAAGGGGCATATTTACCGATTAAGTTTTTGCCTTTACCACAACGAAAACAATTGGGTAATTTCTTTGTTAATTTTGATGTTTCAAAAGATATTAATCTAATATTAGAACTTGCCGGAAGCGAGTATGATAAAAATCTTTTTTCAGCGATAGATGACAGAGATAATTACGGATATGCGAGAAGTATATCCCTGGACTTTAAACCATTTGAAGTAGATATATTCGGAACTCAATTAGGTAAGTTCGGATTTAATTTAAAGGATAGGTTTGTTGAAAGTAGGTTTTCATCTCTCGAAAGAATAAATAGCGTTGAATTTGATAGATATTATAATTTGGATAATACTATTAATAATGATGAGATTTTAAGAGAAGTTAGTTTAAATTATCTTCCGAATTCATACACACTTATATTCAGTAAATGCGGCTATTTAAAAAAAGGAGAATCCTTTAATTCTGAAAAATATAATTTTAATATAAAATCCGAAAAGAATAATCATTTTTTGATTAACTACGATTTTGATTATGTTACAAGTAAATCAGGATTATATTCAGGAAGCTGGTTAAAGCAGAACGGAAAGTTTAATTATTTATATAGCTATTTTAAACCGGGTTTTGAATTTAATTCGGAAATTAAAAAAGAACAGAATGTTAAGAAGGATTCGTTAACTTTTAATAGCCTTAAGTTTAATGAAATTAGTCCCACTCTTGATATAATTTCTTTTTCGGGATTAAATTTCTCATATAAATATACCTTTCGAGAAGATTTTAATCCATTAAATGGCAAATTTGAAAATTTTAGTTCATCCAAAATTAATACATATAATTTGAGTTTTAAGGGAATTAAAGAAGTAAATACCGAAATATTATTAACTACAAGAAAACTAAATTATTCAAAAATATTCTTGTTAAGCGGCTATACTAATAGCGAGACAGTTTTGTTTAAATCCCAATCAAAGTTTAATTTTTGGTCTGACTTTATAAATAGTGATTTATTTTATGAAACTTACACTGAAAAGATTTCAAAATTAGAGAAAGTATTTATAAGAGTTCCTTTAGGACAAGGTAATTATATATATAAAGGTGATTTAAATAATAACGGTATTGCAGACGAAAATGAGTTTGAACAAACTATATATGAGGGAGATTTTATACAGACAACTATTCCTACCGATGAATTATTTCCGGTAATTAATCTTAAGTTAAGTACACGATGGCGAATTGAGTTTAGCAAATTAAAACTTGGTACAACATTTTTTGAAGAATTAATACAAAATTTATCCACAGAAACATTGTTTAGAGTAGAGGAAAACAATAAAGAAAAAGATATAAAGCAAATATACTTTTTAAATTTTAATAAATTTTTAAATGACAGCTTAACTATAAGAGGATTAAATTTATTTCAGCAGGATATATTTTTATTTAAGAATAGTTCTACATTATCCTTTAGATATAGATATACTCAAAGAAAATCATTAAATAGTTATAGCAGCGGCATTGAAAAAGGATACTTTCGAGAGAATACTTTTAGAATAAGATTTGCCCTTGTTAAAGAAATTGTGAATCAAACGGATTTTACGTTTACAACAGATAACTACCTTGCTCCTAAATACCTGAATAGAAGTAGGATTGTAAACTCTCAATTAGTGGGTACGGACTTTTCCTATAGACCTTATCAAATGGTCGAAGTTGGATTTATTTTTACTGTAGGAAGAGATAGAGATGCTTATCCCGAAAAGCCGACTATAATTGATATAAATTCGCAAGGATTAAGATTAACAATATCTTTTTCAGGAAAAGGAAGATTAAGAATAGAAGGTGAAAGAAAAGAGTTGACTACAAATCAAACAGAAAATGTTATTCCGTTTGAATTATTAAAAGGGAATAGCTTTGGTAAAAATTATACAGGGAGCTTAAATTTTGATTATCGAATTGGAAGCAATCTACAAACGAATGTAAGCTATTCATTAAGAAAATTGGGAAATAGTAAAATAATACATACTTTAAAGGCAGAAGCAAGAGCATATTTTTAAACGGAGAATTAAAGTGAAATTTGAACAGACATTAATTGAAGCTCATGTTTTTAGATTTAAGAATACTATAATAGAATTCCTGTTACTAAAAAGAGCCGAAAATGAAAAATACCCTAATGTTTGGCAACCCATAACAGGCACGATTGATGAAGGAGAAAAGGCTTATGAAACCGCAATTAGAGAAATAAAAGAAGAAACAGGTATAAGCTTTGATAATATATTTGTGGTTCCGACTCTAAGTGGCTATTATTCTTATGAAAAAGATATAATTAGTATGATTCCCGTTTTTTCTGTTCAAGTAACCGAAGAACAGATTGTTAAATTATCAACAGAACATAGTGAGTATAAATGGGTATGTTTGGATGATGCAATAAGATTAGTTGCATGGGAAAACCAACGTAAATCAATGTCATTAATCAGTGAATATTACACATCAAAAAATAGTAATTTGAAATTTATAAAAATTAAAATTTAGTTTAAATTAAAACAAAATTGATTTATATTTAATATTTAAAAATTAAAAGTTCGGTGGATAATGAAATCAGAAAATGGTTTATTAGTGGTGGGTTCAATAGCCTTAGATACAGTCGAAACTCCTTTTAATCGAGTAGAAAATGCACTTGGGGGTTCTACAACCTATATAACAATTGCGGCAGGATATTTTTGTAAACCGGTGAATGTGATAGGTGTTGTTGGCGAAGATTTTGAACAAAAGCATATCGAATTATTGAAAAATCATGGCGGTAATTTAGAATATCTTGAGGTTGTAAAAGGGGGTAAAACTTTTCGTTGGGGAGGGAAATATCATTTAAATTTTAATGAAAGAGATACTTTATTTACTGAATTAAATGTTTTTGAAAAATTTAATCCTACAATACCTGATGATTTAAGAGATTCTAAATATGTTATGTTAGGAAATATTGATCCTGTTCTGCAACTTAATGTAATTTCTCAACTGAATAATCCTAAGTTTATTATTGTTGATAGTATGAATTTGTGGATAAATATCCGTTTTAAAGAACTATTAGAAGTTATCTCAAAAGCTGATTTATTAATTATTAATGATTCTGAATCTCAAATGATTTCCGGAGAGCATAATATAATTAAGGCTGCAGAAAAAATCATGGAACTAGGATGTAAAAATTTAATTATAAAAAAAGGCGAGCACGGAGCTTTATTATTTAACAAAAAAGAGGTATTTGTTGCACCTGCTTTACCTCTTAAAGAAATTATTGACCCAACAGGTGCCGGAGATACTTTTGCCGGTGGTTTATCCGGCTATATTGCAAGCACTGACGATATATCTTTCGAAAACTTAAAAAAGGGAGTTATTTTTGGTAGTTCGTTAGCGTCATTTAATGTACAAAATTTTAGTACAAAAGGAATTGAATACTTAAGTATGAATGAAATTAACAATAGATTTTTAACTTTTAAAAACCTTGTTGCATTCTAATGAATATAAAAGAATATTTTTCCTTAAAGTTTGAAGATGACAAACTGATTTTTTTAGATCAAACAGGGTTACCTTTATCGGAAGATTATATTGTTACTGATGATTACGAAGTAATTGCAAAAGGGATAGAGGAATTGTGTATACGAGGTGCCCCTGCTATAGGTATTGCAGCAGCTTATAGTGTTGCACTTGCTTTTAAAAATAATAACGTGTTAGATGACAATTATTTTGATTTTGTTTTTAAAAGAATAGAATCAACTAGACCAACTGCAGTAAATTTATTTTATGCATTGAATAAAGTAAAAAATGTTTACAAATCTCTAAATAGTTCTTCGAATGTTTATAATTCCTTGCTTGAATGTGCAAAAGAGGTTCATGAAGAAGATATTATAAAATGCGAAAATATTGCTATAAACGGGTTAAGGATTTTCAAAAAAAAATCAACGGTACTTACACATTGTAATACCGGTAAACTTGCAACCGGGGGAATCGGAACTGCTTTAAGTGTAATTATTAATGCTTATAAAAATAATTTAGTCGAATTTGTGTATGCAGATGAAACAAGACCGCTGATGCAAGGGAGTAGATTAACCGCTTTTGAATTGAAGAAAAATGAAATTCCATTTGCAATAAACGTAGATTCAGCAGCAGCATTTTTAATGCAACAAAATAAAATTGATTTAGTTATAGTCGGAGCTGATAGAATAGCAAAGAACGGTGATTCTGCAAATAAAATAGGTTCTTATAATCTTGCAGTTAACTGCAAATATCACAAAATTCCTTTCTACATAGCAGCACCGATTTCAACAATAGATTTAAATTGTTCTAATGGGAAAAATATTCCCATAGAGGAAAGAAGCAAGTTTGAAATAAGTAGGATAAGTAATCTTAAGTTTACTAAAAGTAATTATCCTGTTTATAATCCTGCTTTTGACGTAATTCCTTCAGAATTAATTGATGCTATAATAACTGATAAAGGTGTTTTCACATATCCCTATAACTTTGATGTCTGAAATTCTTAAAGCTAAAGCAATTTGTATTAAAAAGATGGATTATGGGGATTCGAGTAAAATTGCAACATTGTATACGGCAGAATACGGGAAGATATCAGTAATAATAAAATCAGGAAGGAATAAAAATTCAAAAATCGGGGCAATTGTTGATATTTTTAATTTAGTTGAAATAGTTTATTATAACAAACAAAGCAGAGCTATTCAATTATTAACACAAGCTGATTTAATTGACTTTTTCCCTTACATTAAGTCGGAAATGGAATTGCTTAAATACTCTTCGGCTATACTTGAATTATTTAATGAGCTGGTTCATGAAGGAGAATCAAACCCATTATTGTTTTCGGGCTTACAAAAAATATTGAAATTGATAAACACACATTCAGAAAATCCACAAGTATTATTTATTAAATTTTTAATATTTTTTATAAAAGAGCTAGGTTATGAGATTAATTTTAATCAATGTTCGGTATGTACAAGCACAATAGAAGACGAGAGCGGATTTTTTGATTCAAAACACGGTATTCTTTGTTCTTCTTGTTATAGTCAACCCGATATTCCGTTTGATATTTCTAAGGAACTTTTTATTTTTTCAAAAAGTCTAAGTAATACAAATAAAGTAAATTATATTAAAAATCTAGATTTTATAATTTCATATTTACTTAAGTATCTTAACAAAAACATTCCCGAATTCAAGGGATTATTATCCTTACAGATATATTAATACGGAGAAAACTTATGAACAAAAAAAGTTTAATAGGAACGATTTCATTATTGTTTGCAGGCTTTGTTTTCGGAGCTGTATTGGTTAGCGGGTTTGGATGGGTAAAACCAGGCTATGCAGATGTTAAACTTGGTTTAGATGAACCGCCAATTAAGAATATTGACCCAACAGCTTTAGCTTTCAATAATGCTTTTGTTGAAGTTGCAGAAAAGGTTACACCTTCAATAGTTCAAATTGAAGTAGTTAGTAGAAGTAAAGAACAGGAACTACCTGAGCAATTTAAATTTTTCTTCCCTTTTCATCCTGATACTCCAAAAGAACAAATGGGAGGGGGAAGCGGAGTTATAATCTCTGATGACGGATATATTTTAACGAATAATCATGTTGTTGATAATGCGATTAATATTGAAGTACAATTGCATGATAAAAGAAAGTATTCTGCAAAAATTATAGGAACTGATCCGTTAACCGATCTAGCCGTTATACAGATTGAGACTACAGGGTTGAATGAAGCTTATCTTGGAGATTCAGATAAATTAAAAGTCGGGCAATGGGTAATGGCTATTGGTAATCCTTTATCGTTATCGTCTACGGTTACTGCAGGAATAGTTAGTGCAGTCGGTAGAAGTTTAAATCTAATTAAAGAAAGCTATGGTGTGGAAAACTTTATTCAAACCGATGCTGCAATTAATCCGGGTAACAGTGGCGGAGCACTTGTGGATCTATCCGGATCCGTAGTTGGTATTAATACTGCAATTGCAACGAACGGTGTTACGGGAAGTTACATTGGTTATGGTTTTGCTATACCAATTAACATGGCAAAAGCAGTAGCATCTGATTTAATTGCAAACGGAAAAGTTTCAAGAGGTTATATCGGAGTTAATATTTCTGAGGTAGATGCAGCAACGGCAGATGCAGTAGGGCTTGATAAACCTAGGGGAATAATGATTCAAGGTGTAGTAAAAGACGGTGCTGCAGCAAAAGAAGATATTAAAATTGGAGACATTATTTTAAAAGTTAATGATTTTGAAGTAAATCAACCAAATGAATTGCAAGCATATATTGCTAAAAAACGTGCCGGTGATGAAGTTAAATTAACACTTTTTAGAGACGGCAAAGAAATTGAAAGATATATTACGTTAAAAGCACCGGATAAAGATAAATCCATTGATCCAATTAGTACAAGATCTCGCGATAATAGTGAAAACTCTAAACCGGGTAAAGAATTATCATTCGATGCTATCGGTCTGACAATAAAAAATCCTACAGATAAAGAATTGGATGATTTTGGTGCTGAAAACGGAGTTAAAATAACTGATGTAAAAAGATTTAGCAAGGCATTTAATCAAAACATTTTTAAGAATACACTAATATTAGAAGTAGATAGAAAACCTGTAAAAAATATTAAAGAATTTGAAGAATTAGTAAATAAGAAAAAAGGAAAATCAGTTTTATTAACTATTGCTTTGGATAAAGAGAATAATAGAATTGTTGGATTAGAAATACCTAATTAATATAAATAAATTACTTTATTTATGTTGAATTCCTTCTTGAGTTATTAAATTCGGGGAGGAATTTTTATTTTTAGTTATTGATTTAATATTAATTATTTGGTAGCCTTGTAAAACAATCGTAAATTTATATTCAAAATTTTTAATAAATATGCAAAAAATATGATAAGATTTTTAACTGCAGGTGAGTCACACGGAAAAGGATTAACAATTATTGTAGAAGGATTTCCTTCGAATGTTGAATTTGATATAAATTATATCAATAATGAACTTAAACGACGTCAATCAGGGTATGGTCGCGGTTTAAGGATGAAGATTGAGACTGATAAAATAGAATTATTATCCGGTGTAAGATTTGGGAAAACCATAGGTTCTCCGATTTCTATGTTTATCAAAAATTATGATTGGGAATCTTGGACAGAAAAAATGAATCAAGAATCGAAACCTGAACATATTGAAAAAATCACTATTCCCAGACCGGGGCATGCCGATTTAACCGGAACTCAAAAATACTGGTTTGATGATATTAGGAATTCAATAGAGCGTTCAAGTGCAAGAGAAACAGCATCTCGTGTAGCCGCCGGTTCTGTTGCAAAGCTTTTGTTAAAGCATTTTAATATAAAAGTCGGAAGTTTTGTCGAAAGTATCGGTGGTATTTATTTAGATAAAAGTATAACAGAAAAACTGTTTTCAAATGAATTATTTACTTATTATAAAGATGCAGAAGACATTTCGAATAGTGCTGATTTAAGTGAGGTTAGAGTTCTTGAAGAGTCACATGAAAGAAATATTATTGAAAAAATAAAAATTGCAAAAAAGAAAGGAGATACACTTGGTGGAACTTTTTTTATAATTGCAACCGGGGTTCCATACGGCTTGGGAAGTTATATGCATTATGACAAAAGGTTAGATACCGAAATATCTGCCTCAATTATGTCAATAAATGCAGTAAAAGGTGTTGAAATAGGAGATGCTTTATTTTCTGCAGAAGCTTTTGGTTCGGAGTCGCATGATGAGATTATTTTTAATGAAAACGGATTTAGTCGTGCTTCCAATAGAGCCGGGGGTATAGAAGGAGGAATAAGTACAGGGTTACCTATTATTGTAAAAGGGATGATGAAACCAATTGCCACTTTAATGTCGCCAATTAGATCAGTTGATTTTAATAAGTTTAGTGAAGTAATTTCACGTAGAGAACGTAGTGATTTTGTTGCAGTACCTGCATGTGCCGTTATCGGAGAATCGATGTTGGCTTGGTCTGTTGCTAAGATGTTTTTAGATAAATTTGGGGGCGATAGTCTTGAAGAGATTAAAGATAATTATTCTAATTATTTAGATAAGACAAATAAAATAATTAAGAGGAATTTTTTAACTAATGATTAACGTTGAAACATTTGTATTTAACCCGTTTGCCGAAAACACATACATTGTGTATGATTCTGATACTCTGGAAGGTTTTATAGTTGATCCGGGATGTAGTGACATAAGAGAAGAAGAAGAAGTGAGTAGATTTGTTGAACACAATAATCTTAATATTAAATTTATGTTTAATACGCATGGGCATATTGACCACATATTAGGTGATAGATTTATTAAAGAAAAATATTCTCCTCTTTTTTACTATCCTGAAAATGAAATTCATTTTTTTGATATTATGGAAAAACAAGCTATTAAATACGGAGTTAGTTATAATAAACCTCCCAAACCGGATAAGTTTTTTGATGAATTTGAAGAATTATCAATTGGTAATACAAAAATCAGATTTATTTCTACTCCGGGACACTCTCCGGATGAATATTGCATATATTTACCGGAAATGAATATCTGTTTTACTGGTGATGTTCTGTTTAACGAAAGTATCGGTAGAACTGATTTATGGGGTGGTGATTATAGTATTCTAATTTATTCGATAAAAAGTAAATTATATACTTTGCCCGCAGAAACTATCATTTATCCGGGGCATGGTGAAAAATCTGATATTAAATATGAAATGCGATACAATCCATTTGTTAAAATAGTTGATTAATATTGATTTTATTATTAACTTAAATTAATAATTAAACGGAGTTCTTTTTGGATAATAAAAGCATCAAATTAAGGTTAATTCTTTACACTATTTTGGGTTTTGTTAGTTATTATGTATTTTTCGACTATCTTTTACCTGCTAATAAAGCCTTTCCAAAATTAAGTTTAATATACGAATCCACTTTTGAATTATTCAAGCATTACAATCTGTTTACCGGTATTGCAATTACTAGTTCTGTAATTTATGTAACATTAAGTATCGTTCTTTTATTTATAATACTTTTCAAAAATTTAAATTCTTTCTTGTTAAACTTTAATTCATTTATTAAAGTACCGTTTTTTTTAATAATTTTACTTTTTTCTTTTTGGTTTGGAAATGTACTTTGGGCTGAATTTTTGTTCGCTTTTATAATAATACTTATACATTTATCATATAAAGGGACCTCTTTTAAAAATAAGAAGGTAGATCAATTACTTGAATTTGTTAAATTAAATAGGTTTTCGGTAAAAGTGACAAATAATATTAACGGTCAATATGCAAAAGGTTTATTGGTAACCGAAATGCGAAAAACTCATTTCTATCTTTGGACTTTTGTACTTATTTATGAATTTATAATCAAAACCGGCGGTATTGGGACGGTATTAGATAATACATTTAACAACTATGATTTAGCAGGATTTATTTCTCTATCGCTTATGATTTATATACTTATCTATTTAGGCGATTTTTTATATGTTTTAATCAAAAACAAATTGAATTATTAAGAGGAAAAAGTGCAAGAGAATATATTACTTGAAGTGAATAACTTACAAACTATAGAAAAAAAAGAAATTAGTATTTATGGTACAGTTTTTAAGGAATTGTCTTTTACAGTCTTAAAAAATAGTATTACTACTTTATTTGCTCCTCTTGGTAGCGGTAAATCGACTTTAATGAAGAAAATCTTAACCAATAATAACTCGAGCATTAATTTCTTTGGTCAAAAAATTTATTATGTACCTCAATACTCAATATTAGTTGAAGGAATAAACGTTGAAGATAATATTAGATTATATGTTCCAAATGCTGATAATGAAGATGTGAAAAAGTGCTTAAGTATTGTAGGATTAGAAGGATATGAAAAGCACATTCCGATAGATATTAGCAAAGGGTTTATTTTAAGAGTTGCAATAGCAATCGGGTTTTTAATAAAAGCAGATTTGCTTTTATTGGATGATGTTTTTTTAAGTATGAAATACAAAACAAAGATAGATGTTTTTAATTTAATTACAGAGTTAAAAAACAAATATGACAAAACTTTTTTTATTACTTCTTCTAATTTTATGGATTCGGTTGTAGTTTCTAACAAAATCTTGATTGCCAAAGGAAATCCTTTTGAATTATTATTTGAGGAAAATATTGAACTAATTGAAGATAGTGTTGAGTTAAGATTACAATCCGAAAGTTTTCTTAACATTAAGGATAATTTAATTAAAAAACTATCTGAAAAGAATATTAGAGATTTTATTATATGAAAGAAAAAATAGAGCACTTAATAAAAAAAAGAAACGAGGCAAAAAAAGGAGGGGGAGAAGATAAAATAGCACAA
Source organism: Bacteroidota bacterium (assembly GCA_023447335.1). Lineage (GTDB taxonomy): Bacteria > Bacteroidota > Ignavibacteria > Ignavibacteriales > Melioribacteraceae > JAEXOD01. The sequence goes on along the minus strand of JAEXOD010000099.1, from coordinate 10,884 downwards.
CAACACGCAAAGGGGAAATTAACTGCCAGAGAAAGAATATTACTTTTAGTAGATGAAGGATCATTTGAAGAAACAGATATTTTTGTAAAACATAGGGGAACCGATTTTGGTATAGATAAGCAAAAATATGCCGGAGACGGTGTTATAACAGGATTTGCCAAAATCGGAGGAAGACCGATTGGTATATTTAGTCAAGATTTTACAGTATTCGGTGGCTCTTTATCCGAAACTCATGCAAAAAAAATAACAAAAATAATGGATACCTGTTTAAAAATAGGCGTACCCGTTATTGGACTAAATGATTCAGGCGGTGCAAGGATTCAAGAAGGCGTTTTAAGTTTAGGCGGATATGCAGATATTTTCTTAAGAAATACTTTGGCAAGCGGTGTAGTACCTCAAATTTCTGCCATACTGGGTCCATGTGCAGGAGGTGCAGTATATAGTCCTGCAATAACCGATTTTGTGTTTATGGTAAAGCACACATCACATATGTTTGTAACCGGTCCAAATGTTGTAAAAACAGTTACGCATGAAGATGTAAGTTTTGAAGATTTGGGAGGCGCTGAAACCCATGCCACTAAAAGCGGTGTTGCACATTTTACGTTTGATAGTGAATTAGAAGTTTTTGAAAATATTAGAAAACTTCTTTCGTATTTGCCGCTGAATTGGAAGGATATTGCACCAGAAAAGCAGTTTGATTTTTCAAAAAGCTTAATTGAACCAAAGTTAGATAGCGTTTTACCGGAAAACTCGTCAAAACCATATGATATGCATGAAATAATAAAACTATTAAGCGATAATGAAGAGTTTTTGGAGGTGCATGAAAACTATGCACAAAATATTATTACCGGTTTTTCAAGAATCGGAGGGATGTCTATTGGTGTAATTGCAAATCAGCCGGCTATTTTAGCTGGGGTATTAGATATTAATGCATCAAATAAAGGAGCAAGGTTTGTTAGATTCTGCGATGCTTTTAATATTCCTTTGTTAGTTTTGGAGGATGTTCCCGGATTTTTACCCGGTACTGAACAAGAATGGAACGGCATTATTAGACACGGAGCTAAATTGTTATTCGCATTTTGTGAAGCTACGGTACCAAAAGTGACTGTTATTATTAGAAAAGCCTACGGAGGTGCCTATGATGTGATGAATTCTAAGCATATTAGAGGTGATTTTAACTTTGCATGGCCAAGTGCTGAAATTGCGGTTATGGGTCCTAAAGGAGCTGTAGAAATAATTTTTAAAAAAGAAATATCTAATTCAGACAATCGACTGGAAAAAACAAACTCTCTTGTAAATGAATACGTGGAAAAATTTGCAAATCCTTTTGTAGCCGCCGAACATGGTTTTGTTGACGATGTCATCATCCCTTCGGAAACCAGACTAAGAATAATTAATTCTTTTCAACTATTGAAAACGAAAGTGGATAAAAATCCTAAGAAAAAGCACAACAATATTCCACTATAGACAAAATATTAACACTCGTTAACATTTATGATGTAAAAAATTATCAAATTTTCATTTTTTTTAATTTATGATATGGAATAATTTGATTTTTGTGATTTATATCAATAATTTGCAATGTTGTTTTTGTTAAATTCGGAGAAAATCTAATGTTAATAAGAAAGTTGTTACTTCTATCTGTGCTGTCTTTAACTATTTCGGCTTGCGGAATATTTAAAACAGCTCAGCAAACAGAAAATCAACCGGTAACGAAGGAAGGGACAGAGGTTATAAACGAGCAATCAGACTATGTAAATGAATACTTAGAAGAGACCAGACAGTATTATGTTGATGCATTAAAAGCAAAAAAGGCAGGTGATGCAGTTGAAGCCTTTAGTAATTTTGAAGCAGCATTAACTATTGTGAACAAACTAAGCTATTTTCCTGATATTGAATTAAATGAGGCATATGTCGAACTCCAATCGGCTATAGTTGATGATTATAGAGCATATGTAGACTTATTTGAAGAATTACCTGAAAATGTTTCGGTAACTGCATTAGAGGAGTGGTTAAGCAAAAAACTTCCTGATTTAGCTGACAACATGTTCTTGGAAACAGAAACTAAAGTATCAAATACAATAATAGTTGGTGAATTTCCTTTACAGATTAACCCTTATGTTGAAAAATACATCGAATATTTTACAGGAAACGGTCGCAAACATATTGATAGGTGGTTAAGCCGATCAGGCAAATATTTCCCAATGATGGCTCGAATCTTTCAAGAAGAAAAGGTGCCTCAGCAACTTTTATTTTTAAGTATGGTTGAAAGTGGTTTAAATCCTACAGCTCGTTCATGGGCTAAAGCTGTCGGTTTATGGCAGTTTATAAGAGAGACAGGCGAACGTTATGGGTTGGATGTTAATTTTTATTACGATGAAAGGATGGATCCTGAAAAGGCAACCAGAGCTGCAGCTCAACATTTACGGGATCTTTATTATAGTTTAGGAGATTGGTATCTGGCATTAGCTGCATATAATTGCGGAGAAGGAAACGTAACAAGAGCTATTAATAGAACAGGTGCTACAGATTTTTGGTCAATAATGCCTCATTTACCAAAAGAAACTCGCAATTATGTTCCACAATACATTGCTGTTACTCTTATTGCGAGCAGACCTGAAATGTATGGATTTACAAATGTAATGTATGAAAATCCGGTTGAGTTTAAAACACATCCAATAAATGAAGCTATTGACCTAGCAATTTTATCAAAATGTGCCGGTTTAAGCGTTGAAAGTTTACGTGAACTAAATCCTGAACTTACTCAAAATTGTACACCTCCGGGAATACCGGGTGGTTATCTTATTAAAGTTCCTGCTAAGTCTTATGATGCATTTACTGCAAATTTGCAGAACGTTCCGGAAGATTTGAAAAGAAATTTCGTATTGCATGAAGTTAAAAAAGGAGAAACGTTAAATTCCGTTTCAGCAAAGTACAACATTAACAAAAATAGATTGGCAAAACTGAATAATATCTCCACTCGTACAAAATTATATCCGGGTGTCAGTCTAAAAATCCCGATTCAGACTATTTCAGAAAGTGATTTAGTTGTAAATACTGATAATATGCCTGCAGAGGACGAGATATTCAGTTCATCAGTTAGAGTAGCTCCTTACGAAGTTAAACTTGATAATATTGATAGTACTGATTATTTTGCCATATATTCAAAAATGAACTCTGGTGATTCGTTAATTATTCCTGAAGGTAAAGAACAAGTAACTTATACTGTGAAAAAAGATGATGCCTTAACTGATATAGCTCAATTATTTCAGGTTAGAATTGCAGATTTAAGAAATTGGAACAATATATCCTATACAACTAATATTAAGGTAGGACAAGTTCTAAAAATATTTGTACCGTCAGACAAAAAAGAACACTTCGCAAAATTAGATTCCCTTAAAGCCGGTAAAATTTCTGAAAATTTAGTTCAAAACGGAAATTGGGTTCGTCATAAAATTAGAAGTGGTGAAACTTTAGCCAATATTGCCGATAAATATAACGTAAAGATTACTCAGTTAAAAAAATGGAACTCACTAAAAGGTGATAGACTTATAATTGGCAACAATTTAAAAGTTTATTTGGGAAATTCGGGTGATGAAGAAGTAAATAGAAATATGAAAGTTTCGCAAACTACAACAAAGTACAAAGTGAAACGAGGTGAAAGTTTAAGTACTATTGCTGATAAATTTGACGTAACAATTGCTCAGATAAGAAGTTGGAATAACCTAAAAAGTAATAAAATTGCTGCCGGTCAAATAATTAATATTAAGAATTCGGATGCAGTATTATCTTTAGGTGATAACAATACAAAAAAAATTGTTAATTCTAATACCTATACAATTAAAAAAGGTGATACAATTGAAGAAATTGCTAAAAACCATAATTTAACTGTAGATGAGTTAAAAAGAATTAATAATTTAACCAGCGATAAAATTGCTGCAGGTGAGACATTGACATTATTGCCAAACAATAAAAAGCTAACTGATAAAGTTACTGAAAAAGTAACAAATAATGCTAGCTCATATATTGTTAAAAAAGGTGATTCAATTGGCAAAATTGCAGAAAAGTTTAATGTTTCTATAAAAGATATTCAAACATGGAATAATTTAGCAGGAACAAAGATTGCTGCCGGTCAAGAATTGATCGTTTCCGGTAATAGTATAAAATCAGATAGTTCAAAGTCAAAGACAAAAAAGAATACAAAATTATCTAATGTTCACGTTGTTAAAAACGGTGAATCTTTATGGATAATTGCTAAAAAATACTCTGTATCAATCAATGATTTGAAATCTGTAAATAATCTAAAAAGTGAAAAAGTATCAATAGGACAAAAAATACAAATACCAAACTAATTAAAAAATAATATAACGCTAAGCCGTTAGGGGTGCTCTCTCCTATACTACAAGGAGTTTGCTGAGAACATACCCTTTAACCTGATCCGGATAATACCGGCGTAGGAAAACGTAGCAGGAATATATAAGTTGCCGTTTTCCAAAACGGCTTTTTTAATTTAAAGGAGTTAAAATGAAAAAAATCTTATTTATTCTGTTAATCTTTACTGCAATTATTTTTGGGGAAGAAATTCGGATAAAAGGAGTTGTTGTAGGTTCAAATGATAAAACGCCTCTTCCGGATGCTAATTTGTCAATAAGAGATACTAAACTTGGTACAAGTACTGATAAAACCGGAATGTTCGTATTAACAGGAATACCGCAAAATAGTTATCTATTAGTTTCTTTTATCGGATATGAATCGAAAATATTAAAAATTGATCAAATTAAAGACAAAGAGAATGTTTTAATTGAATTAGATAAAAAAATTATTAATAGCCAAACTGTATTGATTGAAGGAATGTCTCTTAATAAAAAAGAACGTTTGTTCACATTTTCGGCTCTTGATAAAAAAGGAATTTCTGAAAAATACACTGTTCAAGATGTACCTGAATTAATTAGTACCCTTCCGTCAGCTCTTTTTTATTCTGAAGGAGGTAACGGGATTGGTTATAATTATCTAAATATTAGAGGATTTGACCAAAGGCGTATTTCTGTGGCTGTGAACGGGATCCCCCAAAATGAGCCTGAAGACCATAACGTATACTGGTTAGATATGCCGGATATACTTGCGAATACCGAACTTGTTCAAATTCAACGAGGTGCAGGATCCGGAATAGCCGGATATCCGGCTATTGGTGGAGCAATAAATATAATTACATCCAATTTTTCTGGAGAGTCATTTGTTAGATTAAATCTTGGTTTAGGAGACTATAACACTCGTAAATATTCTGTATCTGCTTCAAGCGGGTTAATAGACAATAAATACTCATTATATTTTAGTCTTTCAAACATTTTAAGTTCCGGTTATCGTAATTATTCTTGGGCAAATTTCAAATCATTCTATATGTCAGCAGTACGTTTCGATGAAAAACTAACCACTCAAATTAACATTTTTGGTGGTTTAGTTAAAGACGGTTTAGCATATACAGGATTACCTAAGTTTGCTATCAGTGATAGAGATTTAAGAAAAAGCAATCATAATTACTGGAGTGCTGTAAATAATACATATACTTATGAGTCTTTTAGAAGACCCGAAGAACAAGAACAATTCTTTCAGCCACATTTTGAGATATTAAATGATTACAAATTGGATGAGAATATTAGTCTAAATTCAGCCATTTTTGGTGTAATCGGTAATGGATACTTTGATTATGATGGTTCCTGGGCTGATACGAATTATTTTAGAATGACAATGGAGAATGGATTTAATGCAAAAAACAATCCGAGTAATTCATTAATTAGGGCTATGGTTGAAAATAGACAATTTGGATGGATTCCAAGAATTAGTATTAAACATAATAAAGGCGAGTTTTTAGCGGGTGCCGAATTAAGGTTCCATAATTCAGTTCATTGGGGTAGCATAATATTTGGTTCTAACTTGCCTGAAGGGTTAACTCCTAATTATCGATATTATTATTATGAGGGACAAAAAGTCATTATTAATATGTTTATTGCCGAAAAGTATGATTTATTTGAAAATATTTCATTGTTTTCAGAAATTCAATTGGCATACCATAAATATAAAATTGCAAATGAAAAGTATTTAAATAATAATTTTGAGATTGATAACTTATTTATTAACCCTAGAATTGCAATCGGTTATAAAATAAATGATTATTTAAATTCGTATTTGAGTATTGCAAATGTATCAAGAGAACCTAGACTGAAGAATTATTATGATGCAGCCGAATCAAGCGGGGGAGCATTACCACAATTTAAACAGAATTCTGACGGATCATTTGATTTTAATGAACCATTGGTTAAACCTGAAAATATGACAGGAATTGAATTTGGGGCAAATTTAAATTCTTCAATTTTAAATCTTGACCTTAATTTTTATTATATGTATTTTAAAAATGAGATTGTCGCAAACGGACAAATTGACAGATTTGGGCAACCAATTACCGGAAACATGGATAAAACAGTTCACTACGGTATAGAAGTTGCTGCCACAATTAAAGATAGAAGCGGATTTGAAATAATTACCAATTTAAATATTAATAGGAATGAAATAATTGAAGGGAGTGAATATTTCACAAATTCGTCTACCGGAAACGGAGAAAAATTAGATTTATCCGGAAATACAATTGGCGGATTTCCGAGTTTGATATTAAACACTATAATTAACTATAGATATAAAGAATTAATGGTGCAAGTGAGCGGAAAGTACCATAATAAATCGTATTCGGATAATTATTCTGATAATTTAAATCAATATTTAATGTTAGATCCTTTTTTTGCTGATTACAACGATAATGTGATTGATCCATATTTCATAATGAATGCTCAAATTAATTATAAACTAAGTTTTGACCCTATTATAAAAGATGTTACTTTTATTTTTCAAATAAATAATATTTTTAATAAATTATTTGCTTCATATGCGTACGGAAAAGAATTCTTTCCCGGAGCTGAAAGAAACTACTATTTAGGGATGAAATTAGAATTTTGAAAAAAAAAGCGATTATAATTGGAAATGGGTATTTACCAAAGAAAAAGCAAATTTTAATTCTTAAAAAATTTGATTTTGTAGATATTTTTTGTGCCGACGGAGGTGCTAATAACCTTTTCAAAACTAAACTAAATCCTCAATTTATTATTGGGGATTTAGATTCGGTTAAACCTGAGATTCTTGATTATTATAGGTCTAAGAATTGTCAAATTTTCAAAATTAGTAGCCAAAACAATACAGATATTGAAAAGGTATTAGATTATTTATTATTCAACGGTTATTCAGAGGCAATACTATTCGGTGCAACTGGGGATAGACTTGACCATACAATAGGAAATTTATCTATTTTGATAAAATATTACGAACGGATTAAAATTCATATAATTCATTATAATTCAGTTCTTTCTTGTTATTTCGGAGAAACAAGTTTTAAAGTAAAACCAGGAGAAATAATATCTTTTTATGGCTTGGATAATAATACAAAATTTACAACAAAAGGATTAAAGTATAATCTCCAAAATGAATTATTGTATTTAGGTTATAGAGAAAGCACGAGTAATGAAGCTGAAGAGGAGGAAATAACAATAACATCGAACAGAAAATATTTGGTAATTAGAGATTTTTATAGAGCTTGTGAGTATGATTACTTTAACTAACTTAGATATAACTGTTATTATTGGTTTTTTCATAATTGTATTAGTTATAGGATTTATACCCAAGTACTCAAAGGAGAAAGATGATTACTTGCTTTCCGGTAGAAATGTAGGGTTGTTAATGTTTGTATTAACAAATGTTGCAACCTGGTATGGCGGAATATTAGGAATAGGGGAATTTACTTATAATTTCGGATTATTAAGTTGGTTTACACAAGGGCTGCCCTATTATATTTTTGCCGTAATTTTCGCTTTTACTCTTGCTCCCAAAATAACAAAAGTATCCTTAACTACTATTCCGGAAAAAATTGAAAAGGAATATGGCAAAATTCCCGCTAATTTAACAGCAATTTTAGTTTTTTTATTAGTTAGTCCTGCTCCTTATCTTTTGATGTTAGCAAATATTTTAACATTAATTTTTGATATTAATTTATTCTCGGCACTTTTAATAGCTGCTTTTATTTCGTCCATTTATTTATTTAAAGGAGGATATAAATCCGACTTATATACAGATGCATTTGAATTTTTTATAATGTTTATCGGTTTTGGGCTTCTATTTTTCTATGCATATTTCAATAAAGGGGATCTGAATTTTTTAGTTAATTCTTTACCTAAAGAGCATTTAAATCCTTTCAGTCAAGTAAGTATTAGCTATATAATAGTATGGTTTCTTATTGCTTTATGGACTTTTGCAGATCCCGGATTTCATCAAAGATGTAATGCGGCAAAAAACGGAAATGTAGCAAAATACGGAATTTTAATCTCAGTTATTTTTTGGTTTATATTCGATTTTTTAACAAACGTATCAGGGTTGTATTCTAAAGTTGTTTTACCAAATTTAGAAAATCCGATAATGGCTTTTCCGATGTTGGCAGAACAAGTTTTACCAAACGGTATTAAAGGGATATTTTATGCTGCTTTATTTGCAACAGTCTTATCTACATTAAATAGTTTTTTGTTTTTAAGTGCAACTACATTTGGTAATGATTTAATGTCAAAGAGTAAAATAAAATTTGCGTCTAATATCACTATTGCTACACGCATTGGGTTATTGTTATCTTTGCTTATTTCAGTACTAATAGCCTTTTATGTTAGGTCTGTAATAGACTTGTGGTACTATATAGGAAGTGTTTGCATACCTCCGTTAATTATAGTTATTTTAAGTAGTTACTATGATAAATATAAAGTAGAAAGTAAATATATAATTATTGAAATTATTGTAAGTTTTATTACCGGCTTTATTTGGTTTTGTTTAAGAAAAACTGAGATTGGGGGAGAAATAATTAAATTAATTGAGCCTATGATTATTGGTTTATCATTTGCCGTATTAATTCATATTTATGCATTAATAAAAAAATAGAAGGGGAGGTATTTTAGTTTTTCTATATAAAACTTTTAATACAGCCCCTTTATGTAGTTTATTTAAGTACTTTTTTAATCGTTATGGTAATTTTCTACTTTATTAACATTATCTTTTTGAGTTAATAAGGACACTATTACAAGTACAATTACTGCTAAAGGAATTGAAATAATACCCGGATTATCTAAAGGAATCGGGGCACTTGCTTTATCCAAACCATATTTATCATACATGCTTGGTGAAAATAAAATGATTAAAACTGATGATAAAATTCCCGCAACGATTGAAGCCGAAATACCTTTTGAAGTAGTTTTTTCCCAGAATAATAAAAATAGAATTGCTGGTAAGTTAGCTGAAGCTGCAACTGCAAACGCTAATCCTACTAAGAATGAAACATTCATCCCTTGAAATAAAATACCCAAAACTATTGCAAAAATACCAACACCGAAAGCTGCTAATTTTCCTGCTTTAACTTTTTTCTTGTCATCCATTTTCATATTTAAGAATTTGTCCATAAAATCATGGGCAATTGCTCCGGAAGAAGCTACAATCAGTCCGCTTACAGTTCCCAATACGGTAGCAAACGCAATAGCAGAAATAATTGAAAACAAACCAATTCCAAAAAACTTAGCTAAAAGTGGACCTGACATATTGCTGCTTTCAACATCTAAAACGCCGTTAATTGATGCTCCCAATCCCATATATAATGTTAAAATATAAAAGAATCCAATTGCTGCAATTGCTACAATTGTTGATTTACGGGCAGCACGCTGACTAGATACAGTGTAATACCTAATTAAAATATGGGGCAATGCAGAAGTTCCTAAAAACAAAGCAAGCATTAAAGAAATAAAATTTAATTTATCCCAGAAAGTTGCTCCGGCTTCTGAAGATAGTTTATATAATAACCCGGGTTTTATCATATCTTTTCCCGCAGTTATGGTTTGATAATAAACTATTGTATTTTCGGCTTTAATTTCCTGTTTAGTAAATCTTACAATTTCGCTATTTTCCATTGTTGATAAAAACTCAAATGGACCCAAAGCTCCTGTTTTATCTACTTCTTTTCCGTCAACAAATATTTTAGATAAGTGTCCGACTTGGAAAAATTTGCCAGCTTCTTTTGGTTCACCGTTATATAGTTTAGTTCCGTTAGGCAATGTAGTTATTGATAACATCTCTTCGAGAGTATTTGATTCTTTTAAATATTTGAACCATCTTAGAACATTATTTTTTTCAAGTTTGACAAATGTATGTTTGTCTGCGATATTTACAACTCCTTTAAACGTATATGTAGAATCAGTAGAACTAATAACTACGTTATTTGCTGTTAAAGCATTAAGTTTTATAAATTGATGATAATCTGCTTTAGGATTAAGGTTAAATCCATTATTCAAAATATAATACGTTAATATTGTAGAAAATAAAATTAATAGACCCCCTTTAATAAACTGGACATATGTTGTTGAAGTCATTCCGGCAGTAGCCACAATTAAGATTACTATTGAACCCACAATTAGTACACCAGCCCAGTGTGGTAGTCCTAAAAGTGGAACCACAAGATCTCCCGCACCAACCATTTGTGGAATTAAATAAAATACGGAAACAATTAAAGTACTAATTGCTGCCGTAAGTTTAATTGATCTAGAATTGAAACGCGCATCAAGGGCGTCAGTAAACGTATATTTACCAAGTCTTTTCATAGGTTCTGCAACAATAAAAAGAGCTACGACCCATCCGGCTAGATATCCGATTGAATATAAAAACCCATCATATCCGGAAAAAGCAATCATTCCGCATATACCTAAAAAAGAAGCTGCAGAAAGATAATCTCCGGCAAATGCAATACCGTTAACACCCCAATGT
>JAEXOD010000077.1 GCA_023447335.1 Bacteroidota bacterium | reverse complement strand
TATAGTTTCAATCCTTGTTTTAATGGAAGATGTAAAAGAACATGTAATTTCATTCATTGTTTTAAGTTCCTATTTATTCGTTTCAATCCTTGTTTTAATGGAAGATGTAAAAGAACTCCATGATAATAATTTATTTCAACAAACTTGGTGTCATGTTTCAATCCTTGTTTTAATGGAAGATGTAAAAGAACCAAAAAGAAATATTGCACAATTCAAAAAACCAGTACATGTTTCAATCCTTGTTTTAATGGAAGATGTAAAAGAACTCCTCCAATATAGTTTTTTATCCAATAATTTGCAAGAAAAAAGTATAAAAAGTTATTTTATGTTTTTTTTATATGCTTGTAAATTGTTATAATATAATAAAATACACTTTTTCAAAATATTTATTTTTGTTCTTTTTTCTCTACTATTACTTTCCAATAATTATTAATTATTCCGCTTCTCATACCCTGTTTTTTAAAGCCTTTTTACCCTAAAAATACACCAAAACGGGGAATGACAAGCATTTTTCCGTAAAAATTAAGGGGTCTAAAATATTATAAAATAGCGGGTTACAAAAACATTCCCCAATTTTAAAAATAATTTTAGGGTCGGAAACAAGAAAAGTGACTTATTTTTAGCTTAAAAAGTCTAAAATTCCGGTAGGATTTGCTTTTATATCAAAAACTTTAGTTTTAATTTTTTTTGCCACTTCGCTTCTTAATAGGTCTTTATCAAGATACTCGGTAACAAAATAATGGTCAATCGGTTTAGGATAAAAAGGATTTACGGTTATTGCTGGTAATTCAGGTTTATTGATATAGCTAATAGTATTTCCTTTGTTCACAAAATCTTTAACTATATTTGCGGTTTGAATCGGATTTCCGCTTAATAAAAATGCAATCGGTGATTCAACAACTAAATTAATTGTCATGTTTTCATTATTATTTTTAACAATAAAATTAAGTGCATCATCCGATATTATTTTTGGTACAATTAATTCATTTTTACCCAAAGTTAATTTTTCGCAAACAGTTTTTGCATCTTCTTCATCAAATAACGAAGAGAAATTAAACTTTGTAATATCGTTATTGTTTTTTATTATTACGTTATCGTAATTTTTATCTGCTTTAAGTTTTGGAAAAGTAAAAATATACTCGATAGCATACATTTCTTCTGCCAAAAAATTAATATCGGTACTACGCGAAGCACCGGTTGCAAAAATAATATAATCTGCAATAGATAAGGGGGCAATACGGTTTAACGAACCATCGATTAAAAGAATATCAACACCGTATTTTTCTAGCATTTTAAAAAAGGATTGCAGTGAACTTTTTTTGTTAGGACCTGCGACAACAATCATTCCCGATGACAAAGTATGAACAATATTAATATTACCTAAAGGAGTGTTAAAATTAGTCTTTTCTAAAGTTTTATAAAACAAATCTGTGGTAACTAAACATTTTTCGCTGGTAGATACAATCGAATCTCTATCAAATAACAATCTTGGTTTAGGTAAGTTTGTAATATTATCAAACTCTTCGCCGTCATATCCAATACCGGTTACTGCAATCCTTATTTTTTGTTTATTCAGTTCACTAATAATGTAAGATAAAGCGGTGGTTTTTCCCGTATTTTTCCACGTACCAACAATACCTAATGTAATCATTATTAAACAAGCCTAACGGAATCTTTACCAAACTTACCGGGGTAGGCACCGTCATCTTCATTACCAAGTAAACCTGCGTTAATAGCTTCGGGTAAATCGGGTTTGCTATTAACTTCAACAAGTACTTCTTTAATTTTCTTTACTAAATCTTCTGTGTAAAAATCACATTGCTCTGTAGTTTCAAATTTACTGTTTCCAACAAATTTAAATGCATCGGTTACGGCACGAATATTATCTATTCTGGAAGTTACACAAATAGGACCTCTTGAATAAGCTTCATCGGTCGAAGCGATAGTAATAGCATCTACACCAAGTGTTGCAGCTAAAGCTGCATGGTAAGATGTAGCATTTGCACTTTGTACTCTTTCTTCGGATTGAGTCATAAATGCAATTGGCTCGCCGGGCCAAATAGGAGCATCAACAATGGCACGTAACGCATTAATTTTTGCGGCGTTAAAATCTACATAATTTTTGTTCATTTGTCCGTTAATTACAATATGCGGACCCAAGCAGAAAAGTGGTTTTAATATAGGTTTAGCACCTAATTTATAACCGACCATAACATTAATCAATTGACCGGCAAGTGATTTAAAGGCAGGAACGCCGCTTAATTCATCATTTCCGGGTATATCAAACGGCATATTAAATCTGGCAGCAAGTTTAATTGCTTCTATGCCGTCAACTGCTAAACGGCTCGGGTCAGTACCTGCACCCAAGCTACCGTAAACCAAATTAATTTTAGCTAAATCTGCACCAGCCAAACCTGCCAATAAAACAGTTTCGGGAGTATTTAAACCTCTGTGTGCTCTAACAGTTAATAAAGTGGACGGGTGTAATGACTCCCGCACTAGTTTAATATTTTCAAAAGAAGTAATAGTACCATCGTTTTCATGTGTAAGATAACCTTCAATCAAACCTTCATAACGAGCTTCCCAACTAGGGTTAATCAACAAAAATCCGTTTATTCCCCATCGTTCGCAAACTTTACCGTGAATAATATCCATCGTAGGACAACCGCTTCCTAAAAACTTAAAAACCAAAGGTTGGTTATCGTTATGTTGAATTTTTACCGGAAATACCGGTTGGTTATCGTTAATAAATCGTTTCAAATCTAAAAGTTCGGTTTCTGTAACATTTCTTACACCTTTAGGGTATAATTTTTTATCATTAGCATCAACTATTACTCTATCGCAAAGTTCTGCATATTTTTGTTTAAGAAATTCACGTTTATTGCTATCACGTTCAGTAATAATGTCTTCCTTAATCTTCGCTCTTTCTATAGCATTCGAGGTCCTTTTATCGGCATATTTAATCAACTTGTTCGAAATACTGTCTAAGAGTTCGCCTATTTCCTTATTTACAAAATTATAGGAGTAACTTTTAGTAATAATTCCTTTCTCTCTTTGTAAACCGACAGCAGAAATCGTAAATTCTTTCCCTTCAATATAAGCAATAACTTCTTCAATAGTGGATTGGGCACCAAAACCTTTGTCAAAACCTAGTTCAGCAGCTAATTCGGGGGTAATAGGTTTACCGCCTATTGCAATTTTAGATTTTTCTCTAACACCGGCTGCATCTAATAAATCATTAAATCGTGCAAGTAATTCAGCTACACCATAACCTAAAGTTCTACTAACTAAAATGTAATCATAATCATCTTTAACCGCAAATTTCACAATAGCTTCCATTGAAAGATCGGGGGCAAGCAATGTTGTGTCATAACCATATTTATCTAAGGCATTGCGAATTAACTTTATTCCAACATCGTGTACAGGGTCTAACGGAACGCAAAGTATTTTTTTTGTTTTTGTATCAGTTGTCATAACTTATTCATCCTTACTTAACCAATTATACTTAGTACCGGGCTTATAAACATACTTACGTAGTCTTACTCGCATTCCGTATCCGTCATATTCTTCAAACATAATATCTAAATCACCCAAATTTAGTTCTTCACCGAGCTGCTGAACTAATAATTTTCCTTCTTTTTCGCTTTCGCAAACAAGATAGGTTTCAATATCCAGGGCATCCATTATTTTATCTAACGCTTTAGCCATTAAGCCGTCCGCAAAAAAATTTATTAACCATATATTTCCCCCGCTTAAACTTATCTGAAATAGAAATAACTAACACCATCTTAACCTAAACATTTACAATCATAATAAAAAGCATCTATTTCATTTTCCTGCTTCAAATAAAATAAGCGAGGGAATTTTTAATTATTCAATATTTAACACTAAACATTTAACATTTAGCACTAATCTATAACGCCTGCATGTTTACAAACAATATTCATTAACATAACTAAACCGCGTACAGTCATTCTTGCTCTTTCTTCAATTAATTGACCGTGATTATCTGTTGTACCCAATCCCGGAGAAATAAAGATATTAGCATCATAAGCAATAGTAGGAATAATACCCATTTGGCTCATACCGTCTTGGAATAAGTTACTACCAGCATACATATCTTCGATAGAGAAAATAGGAATACCCATTTCGCCGTGTTTCCATGTATCTTCGTAGTTAATTTCTACCGTACCGCTATTATATGATTTAGAAATAATTAAGTCGTCTTTAAATTTAGGATGTAAGTTTGCAAATTCTTCAACAACTATATCATATAATGTATCAATAGGTTTAGTTAAAACAGCGGGGTTATCTCTTAAAACTTTAAGAGCAGCCAATTGACCGCTTAAGCCTTCTTTACCCGGATCTTGTGTAACCAAAGCAGCTTTACCGTAGGAAGTAGTAGCACCGTAACGTTGACCGTGCATACCCAAAGCTCTACGAATATTAACCATAACTTCTTCTTTACCGATAATTAAACCGCTGGTAGCACTACCTGTAGCTTTATCCATACTATAAATCATTACATCGGCGCCAACATCTTTAATGCTTGTACCGATAAATGGAATACCCCAAGCGTTATCAATAATATAAGGTACATTATATTTTTTAGCTAATTCAGCAATACCTTTTGATAATAAAGGAGTTCCGTTTTCGTCTTTTTCGCCGTAACCGTAACCGATTGTATCATAACCTAAAGAAGCAAAAGCACCTAACAAAGTTTCGTTTCTCTTAGCTGCAATTGCTAATTCTTCAACAGATTCTTTAGCTTTTACGTTCTTTAATAAAGGAACCGAAGCATATTTTAAACCGTGAACGGGATACTCTGCGCCTGCTAAAGGAACTAAAACTGTATCTAAATTATTTTGACGTTTTCCGTAAAATCCTAATTCGCCTGCCGTGCTACCTCTATCAGATAAAATATCTTTATATTTTGGAGGGAAAGGACGACCGTAAGATGCTTGGTGGTGAATATGTCTTTCTAAAGGAGCAATATATCTAACTCTATAGTTATCGCCTGTGCCTTGCATAGGAGGAGTAACTAAACTTTGGAAAGTAACCCAAAGACCTGCTTCGCAAGTATTAACGGGAGCAACGTCATAATCGTCTCCGTAAACACTTTTAACAACTTCTCTAATTTGTTCAACATAAACAGCTAAAGGAACAACTTTTACAGCTTCTTTAGCCATTGCTTCTTCAATATCATGTCTTAATGGTGAAGGACAACCTGAAATAGCACCTGTTAAACCAAAAGCTCCTATTAGTTCTGCAGGAATATTTAATGATTCGGCTGCTTTTTTAGCTTCAGCATAAATTTGCGACATTTCGGCATACAATTTTTTGTACATCTGAAATTTAAATTTTGGTGCTGCCATTAATTTCTCCGTTTTTATTTTTTAATTAATTATTTAATCCTTTGATGATTAACTCATCATTTATTTTTATTCCGAGGTCTTTCCCGGAAATACGTTCATCAACTTTAACAATAGTGTTTTGATGATTAGGCATATGCGTATCGTCAAAACCTGCTATTTTACCAATTACGGTACCGTTCCAAACTAACTCGTCTCCCGCAATAACAACACCGCCGTTATTAAGTTCTAAGAACCCGATATAAGCAATATTATCAACCTTATTCCCCGGTTTAGCGGCTTCGTCATCTGTTGCAATTAATTCAATAATTGTTCCTTTGGTAAAAACTCGGCTAATCGGTTTAATTAATTCCAAACCTCTGTTTTCAAGCTTACCGTCTAAAACAACTACAAATTTGCCGGTCATCTCAATTTTGCTGTAATAAAAATCGTTTTTAATCAAATTTTTTGCGTAAGGATCAGCCATATACTCACTCATCTTAAACTAATTTTGTTACAAAATCTTCTAACTCCCCGTGCAAAAAGTCGATAACCGGCAATTCAATTAACGTATAACATCCCGGTTTTTGTTTAACGGCGGCACGAGCACTGCTAACCATAATTTGAGCCGTTAAAGCGGGATTATTTATTCTAAGTTCAAACTTCATCATCTGATTTTGGGTAACACCGCTAACACCTTTACGCTCCATCAAAACGCCGTGTCCCATATCTATTAAATTATTAACATTATCTACTTTATAAACATAAGTTTCATCTTTTATAAAATAAGGATCTGTTTTAATTGCTTTTTCAACATCTTCAAATTTTACGTTATGTTCAATTTCAACATAAACCATTCTTCTATGAACCCCCATTCCAACCGGAACGGTAACGGATAAAGCATTTTTAACTCCTTCAATAACTTTCACGGCACAAGTATGCCCCATAGACATACCGGGACCAAAATTTGTAAAAGTAATACCTTTAGGAGCCATTGCCAAAAACAAACCGCGTACAACAGAATCGATACCCGGATCCCATCCTGCAGAAATTATTGAAACAGCATTATGTTCTTTAGCAACAACATTTAACTCGCGTCTTAAAGCAGTAATTTCTGTATGAATATCAAAACTATCAACCGTATTAATTCCTTTTTTCAGTAAATTACTTACTATATCTTTAACCATACGACTCGGCGAGCTAACAATAGCAACGTCAATTTTTCCTAATTCGTCAATATTATTAACAAATTTAATGCTATCAAGTACAGAGCAACGATTAGCCGGTACTTTAAGTTTTAATTCTTCTTTAGATAATAAATCTACAATTCCTATTAAATCCATATCCGGCTCGTTAAGCACAGCATCTAAAACACCAAAACCAACATTTCCTAAACCTACAATTGCTACTTTAATCTTTTCCATATATATCCCAATTTATATTTAAATTAGTTAGACAATTTTTTTTTCATAAAATCGCAAATTGCAATTTTAGCAGCATTACCGTGATTTTTTACCAACACTTCAACTGCTATTATATCTCTATTCTTTATAGATTCAATAATTTCTTTGTGTTCATCTACCGATTGCTTAAAGTGTGATAAGATTGATAAATATATAAAGTTATATCTTAATGTTTGTTTACGTAATAAGTTGATATATTTAATAAGTTTTTCGTTACCGCATGTTTCGGTTAAAAGTCTATGAAATTCTGCATTAAGTGTTAAAAACAGCTTGTAATCTTTTTTAGAAGATTCGGTAACCGCTTCCATTTTATCGTTTAAATTTTCAAGTTCGGCTATTAATTGTTTATCGGCATTTTCAACGCTTAGTTTAGCGGCTAAAGCTTCAAGCTGACTTTTAATAATATAAGTATCTTCGGCATCTCTAACAGATAGTTCGCTAACAACTGCTCCTTTGCGAGGTGTAACCACCATAAAACCTTCAGATTCTAATTGCAAAAAAGCTTCACGCAAAGGGGTACGGCTAACACCAAGTAGTTTGGCAACTTCGGGTTCCATTAATCTTTCACCCGGTTTAATTTTACCTTCTACTATAGCATCACGTATTTTACCCGCAATTTTATCGCGTAGTAATTTTACTTCTTCAATCTCAATCTGAAAAACATCTGATATCATACGAACACTGTATTATGTATACATTATACACAAAAATAAAAATAATTTTTTGATTATGCAAGCTAAATCGTTTAAGTAAATAATTTTTTTTGTGGAAAAGTGGAACGGTGGAACAGTGAAATAGTGATACGGTGATAAAGTGATACAGTGAATCAGTGTTTTAACTATGATTTTTGTGTTTTTGAACCAGGATTTGCAGGATAAAAGAAGGATTAACAGGAAAAAACTAATTTTGAATGTTGAATGTTTAATTTTCAATATCCCCTATTGTTTTTATAACAATTTGTTTTTAGTTGCTTATTCGATATTTATTATAAACTTAAAACCAAATACTTAAATTAGACCCGGAGGGTCGAAAT
>JAEXOD010000090.1 GCA_023447335.1 Bacteroidota bacterium | reverse complement strand
ATGTAAGAGCTTTTGATCCGACAGGAAATGGAGAAGAAGATGATGCGGCAGCAGCAATTCTTTATGCTGTTCAAATGGGTGCAAAAGTGATTAATATGAGTTTTGGAGATTCAAATTTTTCTCTTGTATTAAGAGATGTTATAAGGTATGCTTACGATAACGGTGTAATTTTAGTTGCTAGCGCTGGTAATTCTTCATCAACTGCTCCTCATTATCCTTCAAGTTATCCGGAAGTTATCAGTTGCGGAGCAACAGATAATAATGATTATCTTGCATCGTTTTCGAACACGGGTTCCACAATAGATTTAGTTGCCCCGGGAGTTAATTTATATACCACAGATAGAAATAATGGATATCGTGATTTTAGCGGGACTTCAGCGTCTGCTCCGGTTGTTAGCTCTGCTGCAGCACTATTGTTAAGTATTGGTGAATATAACCCTGAAGAGATAAAGCAAATATTAAAATCAACTGCAGTAGATTTAGGGCAGTCTGGATGGGATGAAAAATTTGGTGCTGGAAGAATTGATCTTCTTTCAGCATTATCAATTAAAGCTCCGGCTATAATTAAAATTAATTCTCCTAGGCAGGATTTTGCCGCAAATTACGATTTTTATATTAATGCATCAGTTCTATCCGGTTATTTTGAAAAATATGAATTAGAATATGGTTTGGGGATAAATCCGACTGAATGGACAACACTGATTTCTGACGGAAGAAATCAATTTATTGATAGAGACCTATTTAAATTTACTATTTCCGATTTACCGGATTCTGTTTATTGTGTTAAATTAAAAGTTTACTTTAAAAACGGAATATCAACAGAAGAGAGAGCTAATTTTCATATTGTCAGAAAATTTCCAAATATCCAAATTTTATCTGTTGCACCTGCTTATTACGGAAACGTGTCCACCATTTTAGGAAGTATTTATACTGATATATTGTGTTCCGGATTTATGCACTATAGAAAAGTTGGAGAAACTGATTTTAATGTTATTTCTCTAGACGGTTTTTCTACAAACAATATGTTTTATAAACAATTGCATTATGGTTTTATACCTTTAGATTTATCTACTCCTAACACTACATATGAAGTATTTTTTGAAGCAAAAAATTTAGCAGGAAATTCTTCTTTTCTATATTATGATAATGAGAATAGTTATTTTATTGTAAAAACTGATGAGCAAATTATAAATGAACCTATAAATGATTTGAACTATTCATTACCCTACGGGAGAATCTCTGAAAAAGTCTATAATATTCCGGGGATAGGGAACAGGACAGTTTTTACAAATAGTTTTGAGAACTCATCTACTTTAAGAATGTATAATTTTAACGGGGTCGATTTTGCAAAGATTGATTCGATCAAAAATAGACAAGTTCCAAAATCTATAGGAGATTTTAATGGTAATAATAAAATTGATATTTTAAGTTATTTTTATCCAAAAGCTACTATTGATGAACAATCATTGCAAAATTCAACTAAATTTGACCTTAAATTTGTCGATTCTTCGGCAGTTTTTAGACCGATTTTTATAGAAGATATTGACAACGATACAAAATTTGAATTATTGGCGTTAACTAATGATACTACTATCTCGGTTTATAGAATGAATACAGAGTTAAAGCCGGAGTTATTTAGCAAAGTTTATAACTTCTCTCCTAATTTATATGGGAATTATTATAAAAACTCGTTTGGTTCTCCAAGTGCAGTAGTTTCAAACGGAGTTTCTGGTACTAACAATAAAGAATTATGGTTAATTGATTCGGAAGGGGATATTTTATGCTATTTTATTCAAAATAACGGTCAACTTAATAACGGTATTTCAATATCTACAGGTCTAAACGGGTTAAAAAACTTACTGTCTGCCGGTGATTTTGACGGAGACGGGCAAAATGATATTGCTGTTTTGTTGGAATCTGAAGACATACCCTTTAAATTATTATTAGTTTTTAATATTAAAAATAACACTCTTAATGTAATTACGGAAAAATTCTTTATTGATCCGTCAATACAATTTTCTTCATTAGGAATAAAGCCAAAGGCAAACGTAAAATTTGCAAAATTATTTAGTCAATCGCGTCATCAATTATTGGTTAACACGTATCCTTATTCTTTTATTTTTGACAGAGAATACGGAATAACTAAATGTGTTTTGTTTAATGAAAATAACGATGTAAAGGCTAATGAATTTTATTATTCTACCTTTGCAGATGATTTAAATTTGAATGGGATTAATGAATTTGTTTTACCGATTGAGGGTAAACTTAAGTTTTTTGAGTTTAAGCAGCTTCCTCAAACACCTATTCCAATAATTAAAAAATACTTTAGTATCGGGCAATCTAAGGCTTTTATTAGTTGGGTGCCGACCGGAAATAAAACTTATATTTATAAAGATATTTCTCTTGATAATATAGTTTTATATGATTCAACTACAACGGATAGTTATTTGGATTCAAATCTTACTAATAATACTAATTATTATTATAAGTTACAGTCGTATAGCAACAATAACGTCTACACTTATTTATCAGATTTAACTCAAACTATTAAAGTTTATACACATGATAAAATTATTCTTACAAACCAAAAAGTTATTAAAGGAAATAGTCTGTTAATTGAGTTTAGCGGAAAGATTAATACTGCGGTTCTAAATTTAGAATCTTTTTTGTTAAATAATCGGTTACGTCCTTCATCAATTTCTGTGTCATCAGAAAAATCATATTTAATTAGTTTTTCACCGTCATTAGCGGCAGGTGAATATATATTAAACGTAAAAGGATTAACGGATTTATACGGAAGCCCGATTGATAGTTTTGCTGTATTTTTTCAGGTAGAATCCGTATCTAATGAAGAAGAATTTTATATTACTGATTATAAGATAATAAACTCAAAAGAAATTACTATTAATATGAATATGGAATTAGACAAATCAAGTTTTTCAACACTTAATAATTATGTTATTAGTCCAACGAATAATGTTGAGAGCATTGATTTTATAGACACTAACTCGGTGAAGTTAAAATTTAAAAATCCGATTCAAAGTACCGGTATTACGTATACGATTAAGCTCGAAAACATGAGGTCATCCTTTGAAAGCGGAAATATAAAAATTGCGGATGGTGCAGGAAGTTACTTAGTTATTTCTACAAATTCTGCAAACTTATCCGAAATGTATGTATTTCCGAATCCATTCAACTTAAATGAATCTGATGGAACAATTTACTTTGCCAATATTCCCCAAAAAACTGATATTATTATTTTTGATATAAGAGGAAATAAAATAGCAGAAATTAGTGAAAGAGACGGTAACGGAGGCGTAAACTGGAATTTAAAAAATTACGAAGGTGAAAAAGTGGGATCTGGAATATATATATATCGTGCGGCTGTACTGAACGATAGCAATTCAGAGATTGAAGTTAAATTAGGCAAATTTGCAATAACTAGATAAATCGGAGCATATTGATGAGTTTTTTCAAAAATTTAAATTTTGATAAGTTAGTTAGCGGATTATCAAAAACAAAAGATAAATTAGTAACTTTAGTAACAGAGACTATAACCGGAAAAGCTAAAGTTGATGAATCAACCTTGGATGAACTAGAAGAAATTTTAGTAACATGTGATATTGGATATGAGACTTCTTCTAGAGTGATAGAAAACGCTCGTAAAGAGTTTAAAAAAGATAAAGAAAGAAGTAAAGAAAATTTATTAAATATAATTAAAAATGAATTAAAGAATGTATTAGTAAGTAATGAAAATATTAAAACTGAATACGAATTGGTTGATAAATATAAACCATTTGTAATATTAATTGTAGGAGTAAACGGAGCAGGGAAAACCACTACAATAGGGAAATTAGCGCACAATTACAAGCAGGCAGGGTTAAATATAGTAATTGGTTCTGCAGATACGTTTAGAGCTGCTGCAAATGAGCAGTTGGAAATATGGGCAAAACGTGCCGGAGTTCAAATTATAATGAAGGCAGCCGGCAGCGATCCTTCAGCAGTTGCATTTGATACTTTATCTGTTGCTAAGAAGCAAAATGCGGATATTGTATTTATTGATACGGCCGGAAGATTACATACAAAGCTTAATTTGATGGAAGAATTGAAGAAAATAAAAAAAGTTATGACTAAAGTATTAGAGTATGCACCTAATGAAATATTTTTAGTAGTTGATGGAAATACAGGACAAAATGCTCTTATTCAAGCTCAGGAATTTTCTAAATTTACAGAACTTTCAGGTTTAATAGTCACAAAATTAGACGGTACAGCTAAAGGTGGCGTTCTATTTCAAATATCAGCTCAACAAAACATTCCTGTACGATATATTGGTGTCGGTGAAGGACTTGAGGATCTGCAGACATTTGATGCAGATAGTTATGTAAATGCTTTATTTGGAAATAATTAGTTTGAGTTGTATATGTTTATGAGAAAAGTAAAAAATAAAGTATTTGAATATCAACCGCGTTTCTATAAACCTGAAGAAGATGAAGTTGAACGCAGAAAAAGAAAACTAAAATTCAAATCCAATCAATCCTTAAGAAAAAAAAGCAAATCACCTATATTATGGGTGGTTGTTATAGGTATAATAGTATTTGTTTATCTAAAACTAATAGGGTATTTTGGTTAAACAGAAAGATCTTGATTGTATATTAGATATTAATATTAGTTTACATAATATACATTATAAGACAAACTTATTTCTAATTACAAATTATATTTCAATATCTTTTTGACCCAACAATAATTCTTTTTGGTAATAATTTAATATATCAATTCTATTTACGATACCGATTAGCTTTTTATCGTTTGTATCTAGAACCGGTAAATAATCTATGTCACTTGCTTCTAGTAAATTTAATGCATAATCTGCTGAAGTGTTTTGATTTACAATCTTGATATTTTTTGTCATAAAGTCTTCCGCAACTAAAAACTGTGATATAGCGGCTGTTTCTTCATTCAATAGAGCTTCTCTAATATCTTCAAAAAATATTTGACCAACTATTGAATCTTTATTATCAACAACTAAAAGTGAATTTAATTTAATACTTTTTATCTTATTAATTACTTCATGAAATGGTGTAAAAATATTAACAACCTCGTATTCTTTGCTGATTAAATCACCCATGTATATCTTTTTTAAAATAGAAACTTTTCGTCCATAGATATCGATCTCTCTACCTTCTCGTGCAAAATTTATTGAATATAAAGATCCCTTTAAAATCGACTTTGACACAGTAGTCGAGATAATAATTGTTAACATTAAAGGTAAAATTATTTTATAATTATTTGTCATTTCAAAAGTCATAATCAACGCTGTTAACGAAGCGTTTGTGGTTCCGGCAACAACACCAGCCATTCCCACCATTGCATATGCACCGGCAGGAGCGGCATAATCCGGAAATAAAAAGTTAACTAAAAAACCAAATAAAGAACCCAACATAGCACCGGTGACCAAACTTGGAGCAAAGGTTCCGCCGTTACCTCCCGAGCCGATTGTTGCTGCAGTTGCAATAGGTTTAAAAATTAATATTCCAATAAACGTTAATAATATTTCATTTGAATAAGGGACTTCAAAATTCACATATGTAAATCCGTATAAACCTGGTAAATAAACTGCTAAAATTCCAACTACCAAACCTCCTATTGCCGGTTTAACTATGGGGCTAATTTTTTTAAGCTTAGCAAATAAATCAGATATAAAA
>JAEXOD010000063.1 GCA_023447335.1 Bacteroidota bacterium | reverse complement strand
GATATAAAGTTAGTGATAAAGCTCCATGGACGAGCAGACCAATACTTAGTCCAAAACGTTCGCTTGGTTCGGTTATTAAATTATTAACTCCTTCTCCTAGTTTATACACCGATGAATATAACGAATGGTTAAACTCAATTCCGCATTATGTAAAAGGACTTGTCTATTTAATAAAACGTTTTTACAAACCGGAATGGGGAAATGATTGGAGAAAATATTTTTCTGTTGATATTATAGACGGGAAATATGGCAATGAATTAAAATTTGGTGATAGAAAGCTTGTTGCAAGTTATTTAAGAATAGGCTTAACAAGTGATAATAAATGGCGTACATTCAAATTAAGACAAGATTTTATTGCAGCAGATAAAATTCAAATGGAAGACGATATAACTGCTTCTACTGTTGTTCCGACAAATAAACTTGAATATTTAAGCAAAGAGTATAATAATAAATCTGTTAAATTTACCGAAAACTGTGAACATAGACTATTTCAAAGACCTGACGAAGCTATTCATAGAGGTTATGACAAACAAGCAGAAGCTGATTTAGCAACTCCTAATACGTTTATTTCAAATTTCGAACCGTTGACAGTTGATGATGCGAAATCAATTATGGAAGATGCTATCGGTTTTGATAAATACACTACACCTATTAAAAGGTTAATAGAGGATGTAGTTAAGGAAGGAGATTGTAAATATTTTGTGTCTTCGTCACATCCTAGAATTTTTGAAGGTAAACCGTCAAAGAATATGAGATATTTACAAAATAGACCGGACTTAGTAAATCACAGAGCAAAATATTTGGCATTTGTTGGAACTCGATTATTTAGAAAAATACCGATGGAAAAGCCGGTATTATTCCCCGTTAACGCCGTGCTTTCCGGTAGAAGAAATAATCCCCCTGAAAAAGGTATTCGTCCTTTGGCTGTTTATAATCCTATTCACTACCAGGAGTTACCTGAGTTGTTTATGGATTATATCTGCAGTTTGACCGGTAAGTCACCTTCTACAACAGGTGCGGGTAGCGAAGGTGCTCTCACAAAAGGTCCATTTAATGCTTTGTTGCCAATAAAAGATTTGAATAGTGCTTTGGTATCTTTTATTCTAACAGGTTATGACGGATTTTCGTCTGCTGCAGGATATATCGGACCAAAGTATAAAGTTGATCATGATATAAGTTTGCTAATACCGGAAATTTGGAGTCGTTTAAGAAGAGACGAAAGAGAAGCTAAATTTATGATTGAAAACGGATACTTGGAAAAAGTTGAAGACTTTGAACATAATGGTGAAATTGTTTATGCAAGTCGTTTAGGTTATAGAATTACAGGTAAATTTATTCGTACATATTTTGGACGTGTATTTGAAAATCCGGATGCAGTTTTTAATAACGAAATGTTACAACCCGAAACTCAAGATCTTGATTGTTTTGTTGACGGTGTGAATAATATTGTTGAAGCCCAGAAGCGAGTAGCAGAACAATACTTTAAAGACGGTAGCTACGAAGCTGCATCTCCTCAACTAAAAGTTCTACTAAATGTAATGGCTTACGGGAATTACGAAGGGAAGACTATAGATGATCCTGAATTAAGAAAAATGTTCACTTATGAATATATGATATCATCTGATTGGTATCATGATAGATTGTTAAATAAGCAATTGAACGATATTTCATTAACTCAGAAAAATATTAAATACTTATCGAATACTTTAGAAAAATCAGCAAATTTAGG
This sequence comes from Bacteroidota bacterium, assembly GCA_023447335.1. GTDB lineage: Bacteria > Bacteroidota > Ignavibacteria > Ignavibacteriales > Melioribacteraceae > JAEXOD01. Next base: position 2,788 of record JAEXOD010000063.1, on the reverse strand, counting down.
TGATGAAGATAAAAAAGAGATAAATAATAAAATTCATATTTTAGAAGAAAAATTGAAATATTATAAATCTGCTTCTTATTTAAAATATCTTGAAGGATTTATTGGTTTAGATTCTATTTAAACCAATAAATTATTGGTTTAAATTATTGTCAAATAAGTAAATCTTAATCTTTTACTATCCTCCTCCGTTTCAATTCTTTGGAACAGAGGGGGATTTTTTATTGTTAGCGATACTAAAAAACGGTTATTTTATTGATATATATTGTACTGTTTAGTAATACTAAATAATGCATTTTTATTAACTTATTTGGAAATAATTAATTAAATTTGTAAATTGGAAAAAAATAAATAAACAACCCTATGAAACGATTAATAGTATTAATAATAATTCTTGTGACTTCCGGATTATATGCTCAAAATAATCAAACAAATTATAAACAACTTGCCGATGGTCATATGAAAGCCGGCAGATACGGAGAAGCAATTGAATTATTAAATAAATATATCACTGCAAATCCGAGAAAAGCCGATGGTTATAATTTACGCGGTTTATGCTTTGAGAAACGTAACCAATTTGAATATGCACTATTAGATTTTAGAAGAGCATCTAAACTTGAACCTAATAACAAAGAAATCCAAACTAATTTACAAAGAATTATTAACACCTGGTATCCGATATTAAAAAAGAAGATAATTGGTTATCAAAGAGAGATAGCAATAGATGCTAATAAAGCAGTTAATTATTTAGAAATAGGGAAATGCCATAGACATATGGAAGAGTGGAGTGAGGCGGAAAGGTGGTATGATGAATACCTAAAACGTGATAATAATGCCTCGCCTGACGAAATTATTAGATTTGTTGAAATTTTAATTTATACAAAAAATTTAACTAAAGCAGAAAAATGGTTAAAATTATATGTTGAAAGATATCCCGGTGATTGGCGTTTGTGGAGTAGATACGGTTATATTCTATTGTGGTTGGGGAAAAACAAACCGGCAGAAAAAGCATTTGAAACTGCGTTAAGCTTTAAACCCTATTTTCAAGAGGCTTTAGACGGACTAGACCAAGCAAGGCGTCAACCTTATGTTACTAAGGAAGATCCAAAATCTTTCGAACAGCCGGAATATCCGGTGGATAGACTTAGTAGGCAATTAAAACAAAATCCAAAGGATATTGAAGTAAGATTTAAGTTGATTGATGAATTGATTAAAGCTAAAAGAATAGAAGAAGCATATCAAAACTTATTATATATTGAAATGCATGCTCCTGATGATTCAAGGTTTACCGAAAAAATGGAATATGTTACTAATTATAGAGATACAAATTATAAGTCAAATATTGAAAAACTAACAGATAAAGTAAGTAAAAATCCTAAAGATAAAACTGCGATTAAAGAACTTGTTCAGAATTACGAATACCTTCAAGATTATGAAAGTGCGATAGCCGTTTTAGACAACTATTTTGTTGAAGTTCCGGATGAAAATGATAATGCATTAAAATTTCAATACGCCAAATTAAAAGCATGGAATAATAATTTTGACGATGCAATTACGACTATGGAAGAGCTATTAACTAAAGAGACGGAAAATAAAGACTATCAACTTTTAGCAGCTCAATTATACGTATGGACAGGTAGAAATTATGATATTGCCGAAGGTTACTTAAATAAAGTTTTAGAAAAAGAACCTGAGAATGTTCAGGCACTTATTTCCATGGGTTCGTTAAAAATGAACCAAAAAGATTTTGATGCTGCCACCTCTTATGCCGATAAGGCAAAACAATTAGCTCCGGAAGACCCTTTTTTAGCGAATTTATATAACGATATTGATTTACATAAAGAAAGAGCCGAACAAGAAAGGTTATATCTGATTTTAGAAGAAGGTAGAAAACATGTTATGGATGATGATTGTAGCGGTGCTATTCAGTATTACCAAGAGTATTTAACTGCTGCCGGACCAAATGATCAAGTAAAAAAAGAAATGGGTGATGTATATTTTTGTGCCAAAGATTACTCTAATGCGCTCAGCTTATATGATGAGCTTATAGCTGCTAACGGGTATGATTACGATGTTGCAATGCAACGGGCAAAAGTACTTTTTACCATGGGGGATTCGTTAAATGCACTTGAAGGATTTAAGATGGTTGTAAGAGAAGAGCCTGATGATTTTGAGGCAAATCTTTATTTGGGTGATGCTTATGCAAAAGTTGGTGCATTTGATTCTGCAAGAACCGTATATGACTCATTAAGGTCTAAGGACATAGATTCAACACAAATAGCTTTATTGGATATGCGTAAAAGTTGGGTTGCACGCGGAAGTTTTGGAAGTTGGTTAGAATCATTTCCTGCTGCTATAGGATTTGCTCCTTCTGCAGCATTTTATTCAGATAATTTAGGTTTTAAACTGCTAAAATATGGGGCACGAATGGAGTTTGCCACGGCAAGTTTCTTTTCTTTAGGGGTCTCTTTCATGCAGAATAGAGTGCAATCTGATGTGTCTTCGAGATCGTTTAATGTTTTTAAGGGGCATATTTATGCAAGATTATCAGAACGAATTAATATTGGAGCCGGATATGGTTCTGTAAATTCTTACGGAATTGCTGCGAATAAAGAAACGGAAGCTTTTATTGCATACGATATAAAGGACAGGTTAAATTTAACAGGAACGTTTTTAAGAACAGATGCATCGTTGTTGCTTTATTCCTCCAATTTAGTTGATGTAAGATTTAACGCTGATCATTATAGATTAAATGCCGATTATAAACATCCAAACGGTATATTAATTAATG
>JAEXOD010000044.1 GCA_023447335.1 Bacteroidota bacterium | reverse complement strand
GTATAAAAGGTCCGGATCCTGTTGGTATAAACGGTGCTCATTTTTGGAGAGGCGACGATACCGGATTACAACATTCTTACATTGATACAGATGTTAAAAACGGAATGCGTTATTACTATGCATTAGTTGCCTACGATCAAGGAGATCCGGCTTTCGGAACAAAAGGATTACAACCTACCGAAACAACAAAGATTATTAGTGAAGATTATGCAGGTAATATTAGTTTTATTGATGTTAACTGTGCAGTGGTTACTCCAAATGCAGCCGCAGCAGGACTAATTCCACCTCAGATAAAAGGTGACTTAAATAAAGTTGCATTAGGAGTAGGAAGCGGAAAAGCTACAATTGACGTATTAAATCCGGGAATTATTGTTAACAACGTCAATTATAAAGTTAAATTTAAATCTGTAGGTGATTTCCCGACCTATAAAACACTCAGTTATTCAATAATTAAAAGTGAGACAGGAAAACCGGATACAACAATAGTTGAGGATGTTGACTCTTCGAATATCGGTGTAGGAAAATATAGTCCTCCGTTTGACGGACTTACACTTTCTATTCAAAACGATACTACTATTGCCGTTGTAGATTCTGCAACCGGTTGGTTAAAAGGAAATAGTAATTTATTTATGTTTGTAAGACCGGATAAAAGTTCACCTGCAAGAAATGTTGCTTGGCCAGCAGATTATGTATTAGAGTTCTTACCTGAAGCAACAGTCGAAACTCCGTTTACTAAAATTAAGGTTAATTTTGTTGTAAAGAACCTAACTAGAGGTGATACGATAAAAGCTGAAATTTTAGATAATAATAAAAATAAAGCTTTCGATTATGGTGATAATATAGTATTAATAGAATACGTAGGTACTAATTATAAACTAACTTGGAACATTTCATATTTACCGCCGTTTGGAGGAGAAACTCCAATTGATCCGGCAGCAGGTGACCAATTTAGAATTACAACAACTAAGCCGTTTTATGAAGGTGATTATTTCTCATTCACAACGTTAGCTGCTACAAATGATAAAAATTTAGCCAATGAAGAACTTGGCAAAATTAAAGTAGTACCAAATCCTTATGTAAGCGCTGCTAAATGGGAAAGAAGAACTTTATACCAGACAGGAAGAGGCGAAAGAAGAATAGACTTTATTCACTTGCCAAACCAATGTACTATAAGAATTTACACTATGTCAGGTGCATTAGTCAAAACGTTATCAAAAGATTCTGGACCTTATGATGGTTCGTTAACATGGAATTTAGTAACTGAAGACGGAATGGATTGTGCTTATGGTGTTTATATTTATCATGTTGATGCACCGGGAATTGGCGAGCATGTCGGAAAATTCTCAATTATTAAATAGAGGATGAGAATATTATGAAAAAAATAGTAATTATTGCACTTATATTATTTATAAACACATTTACATCTGCTCAAAATTTTGTTTCAGATGTATCAAAACGTGGTACTTCTGCTGCATCCTTTCTTTCGATAGGACAGGGTGCTCGTGCAGCCGGTATGGGCGGAGCTTATGTTGGTGTTAGTAACGATCCGTCTTCATTATATTGGAATCCTGCAGGAATTGCAAAACAGGAAGGTGCTGCTATAGTTGTTGATCATACCCAGTGGATTGCAGATGTTAAATATAATTTTATTGCAGCCACTTATAATCTTGGTACTATGGGAACTTTAGGTCTTAGTTTAACCAGTTCTGACATTGGAGAAATGAATGTAACTACTATTGAAGAACCTGAAGGTACCGGTGAAACTTATTCAGCTCAGGATTTTGCAGTAAGCTTAGCATATGCAATAAATCTGACAGATAATTTTTCAATCGGATTTAATCCAAAATTTGTTCATCAAAAAATTTGGAGAATGAGTGCAACAAGTTTTGCGGTTGACTTAGGCGTTCAATATATTACACCGTTTGATGGTATTATCTTAGCAGCTTCTATGTCCAACTTTGGTAGTAAAATGAGAATGGAAGGAAATTCATCACTCGTTTTATATGATCCTGATAATTCGACTGTTGGTAATAACGGAAATATTCCTGCTTATTTAGAAACAGAAGAATGGGAACTACCACTATTATTTAGAGTCGGAATTGCTTATCAGCCGATAAAAAATGAAACTCACTCTTTAATTCTTGCATTGGATGCGTCACATCCGAGTGATAATTATGAAAGTCTAAATGCAGGTTTTGAATATACATTTGATGAGTTCTTATCCTTAAGAGCAGGGTATAAATCTTTATTCTTAAAGGATTCTGAAGAGTCTTTCACTTTCGGATTTGGTGTTCAACAACGTCTAGTTGGTAATATTTTATTAAAAGTTGATTATGCTTACGGCGATTTCGGAAGATTAAAAGAAATACAAAAATTTTCATTAGGAATTGCTTTTTAGTATACTGTACTCCCCTCATAAAGGTGAGACCGTCGGTTAATCGGTCTCACCTTTTTTAATAATTAGGAGAAAATATGAAAAATTTATTTTGTTTTATGATTGTTATTGCGTTAATTACTTCAAATATAATGGATGCAAAAACATACAAAGGTGCTGAATTACGCACTAAAGTAGCTTATACTTACGGACGGTTTGAAGTTAGATATAAAGCAGCTCAAAAAGATGGCGTTCTTGCATCGTTTTTTACGTATCATGAGGCTAGTTCCACTGCTAATTGGAATGAATTGGATATCGAGATAATGGGAAGATATGATAACGATGTTCAATTTAATGCAATTACTCCAGGACAAACTAATCATGTTAGGCATCAAAATGTAAATTTTAATCCTTGTTCAGATTTTCATGATTACGCAATCGAATGGACACCTCAATATGTAGCGTGGTTTATTGACGGAGAAATGGTTTATAAACAGACAGCATCTCATATACAAACACTAAATAGAGCCCAAAAAATTATGATGAACATTTGGAATCCGGCTTCTACGGGATGGGCAGGTGTTTTTAATGCAAATAGTTTACCTGCTTTTGCATATTATGATTATGTAAAATATTATTCGTATACCCCGGGTAGCGGAAACTACGGATCTAGTAATAATTTTACTTTATTATGGGAAGATAATTTTAATTCTTATAATTCTAGTCGCTGGGATAAAGCAACACATACTTTTGACGGTAATAATTGCGATTTTATTCCTGAAAATATTGTTTATAAAGACGGTTATATGATTTTGTGTTTAACTGACGGAACAAATATTGGTTATACCGATAAAATTGCTCCTTCTCCGATGTGGGCTAGGTATGAATATAATAACGTTTATATTAGATTTAATGAAGATCTTGATAAGTTATCTGCCGAAACGATATCAAATTACGTTATTGCAAATACTACAATTAATAATGCGTTATTACTTGAAGACAAAAAAACGGTAAAATTAAATGTAAGTTCGTTCAATTCATCCATAACAAACAATCTAATTATGATGAATATAAAAGATAATTTCACACCAAACAATGTAATGTCTCCAAAAGCTGTAACAATTTCAAACAATAATCCATTAACTTTTCCTGCTAAAATTAATGTTGGCGGAAATGCAGTTTTGGGATATTTACCTGATCTTGAATTCAAGTATAACAGTGAGTATGGTTATTCTGAGGGAACCAATGCTACTGCATCTTCTTCTGTAAATATTTTGAATACTGAAGAAGACGAGATTTACAGATCTGAAAGATATTATATTACTAAATATGATGTTCGAGTACCGAACGGTATTTACAAAGTTACGTTGAAGTTCTGTGAAAATTACTTCACCTTAATTGGTAATAGAGTGTTTGATGTTTTTGTTCAAAATAGTTTAAAAATTGATAATTTGGATATATTTTCAAAGGTCGGTAAAAATGCTGCTTACGACGAAGTTATTAATGATGTTGAAGTTACAGACGGTTTACTTAAACTTCATTTTTGTGCAGAAATAGGCGAACCTTTAATAAACGGTATTGTTGTTGACCAAATTTCGACCGGTGTTGAAGAAAACAACAATAATAAAATGGGGATGAATTTTAAATTATTTCCGAATTATCCAAATCCCTTTAACGGTTATACCAAAATACCTGTTGAAATAAAATATGAAAGTGATATAGATTTTAAGATTTATAATATTTTGGGAGAAGAAAAATATACAAAAACTTTGAAAGATTTACCGATTGGCAGGCATGAAATTGCTTGGAACGGATTGGATAATTATGGATCACAATTAACCAGTGGTGTTTATATTGTACGAGTTTCAAATAAATTTTATTCCGGTTCCCAAAAAATTGTGTATTTAAAATAATAATAACTTGCATTCTAATAAAAAAAGTAGTAATATATCGATAACTTGTAAGTTCTGTTTTAAAAATGTTAAATCAGTTGTATATAAATATATAATACAGCTATTTTATAACAAAACAGGAGGTATCTTTATGATAAGAAATGGATACATTTCTAAGGTATTTGTATTTCTGCTTTTAGCAAGTTGCATAATTTTAGGGCAAAACCATAAGAAAGAAAAAATGCACTCAATAGGGTTATCACCAAATGTAATTAATGATTTAAGTGAAAAGAACCCTTCTTTAATGGGCAGTTTTTATGATCAAAAACTTGGTTATCTTGAAGAAGGATTTGAAGGGTTAGATTTTCCACCCTCAGGATGGACAACAGCGAGCGTTAAAGGTGATGAAGTTTGGGAAAGGTCTACAGATGATTTTAATAGCGGTATTGCATCTGCTTATATCGATTATGATTATCCCGAAGGAGAAGATTGGTTAATTACTCCGCAAATTAATATTCAAGCCGGTGCCAATATCTCTTTTTATGTATCTCGTCAGTTTTCATCCAATTATCCGCCTGATTTTTTGTATGTTTATGTTTCTACTACCGATAACACTATTCCGAGTTTTACGTTAGCAAATCAGATTTTTGAAATTGATATTAATAACTTAACTGCCGGAACTTTTACTCAATTTAATTATGATCTGACTGCATATGTCGGCCAAAATGTTTATATCGCTTTCAAACATGCAGATGCTGACGGAAACGGCTGTTTTTTGGATGATATAAAAATTGGAACTCCTCCTAGTTATGATGTTGGGGTTGTATCTGTTGATATTCCAAATTTTGTACCTCCGGGTAATTATGTACCAAGCGTTACGGTTAAAAACTTTGGACTAAATAATGCAACATATGATGTTACATTATCAATAGGAAGCAATTATTCTTCCACAAAGACTGTTACTAATGCAGTTTCCGGAAACGTTCAAACAGTAGCATTTGATCCGATAAATTTTGAAGTTGGCACTTATTTAGTTGAAGCACATACTGTACTTACCGGGAATCAAGATGAAAATCCTTCAAATAATACTTTAGGAAAGACAGTAGTTTGCCAAACAATGGAAACCATTTACGGTTTTAATGCATACGGGGGTGTTCAAGTAGGCACAATTTATTTTGATGCGGGAAACCCTGGTAATTTGATAACGATGTTTCCTTTTTCCGAAAACTTTTTAGCGGGTAGTGCCCATACTCCAAACGGAAATTACGGAATTTATTATGGAACCAACCAGTTTATGAAATGGAATATGGGAACCGGAGAATTAACTCCTTTAGCTGTAATTACTCCACCAATTGGAAATTGGACCGGTTTGACTTATGATCCGATAGCGCAAAAACTATATGGAGTTTGTGCTTCAGATGCTGCAACAAATATATGTGAAATTGATCCGCTTACCTATCAAGCAACAGTTTTAACAACCTTAAGTAATCTATTGGTTATCGGTATAGCATGTAACGGAGACGGTAACATATACGGTGTTGAAATAATTAATGATGTTTTTGGAAAATACAACGTTGCAACTAACTCCTTTTCTCAAATTTCATCTTTGGGTTTTGACGCGAATTATGCCCAATCGATTGAATTTAATAATGAAAATAATAAGTTATATTATGCAGGTTATATTACTTCCGGAATATTCATGTTGATTGACCATTTAACGGGGGCAATTACAACAATAGGACCATTTCAAGGCGGAGCTGAAGTTGACGGAATATTTTATGACGGAGGTGGTGGAATTCCTGTGGAATTAACTTCTTTTGAAGCAAATAAAACGGATAATAAGATTTATTTATCATGGTCAACCGCTACCGAAACAAATAATGATAGATTTGAATTGTATAAAAAATATGCAGATTCCGATGAGTGGATTCTATTGGGTACTATAAAAGGAAAAGGAACGACAACAGAGTTTAGTACTTATGAATTCGTGGATAATAATATTTCTAAATTATCTACATATTATTATCAATTAAAACAAATTGATTATGACGGCTCTTTTGATTATTCGCAAATTATTGCTGTTAATAATAATCAATTACCTAATAGTTTTGTTTTAAAACAGAATTATCCTAATCCGTTTAACCCCAATACGGTTATTGAGTACTCAATTCCGAAAAATTGTATTGTCGAATTATCTGTTTATGATGTATTGGGTAATTTGATTGAAAGCATTGAATACGGATATCGAGAAGCTGGTAACTATAAAAATGTTTTTGATGCAAGTAAACTTTCTTCAGGCGTATATTATTATCAACTTAAAGCTGATAACTTTATACAAGTTAAGAAAATGATGCTTTTGAAGTAAGTACGATAAAATTATTTCCCTGCAAGAATTGCATTTCTTGCAGGGTTTATATCCCGACAATAGATTTTATAATTTGCCAAATAATCGGGGGCAAGCAATAATTTATTGTTGGGATAATTCCTTTATTTTGGATAAATTTGTATAAATTAATAAAGAAAATTATGAAAAAGATTCTAATATTGTTTTTGATAGCAGTAAATTGTTATGCTCAGGTATCAGCACCGATTTACGTAGATAATTTAAAGATGGTTCAATTTACATCTTCTAATTTACCCATATTTGTTATTAATACTAATGGTCAGACAATTATTGATGAACAGAAAATAACGGCTGATTTAGGAGTAATTTATAACGGTGAAGGCGTAAGAAATAATTTAACTGATCCTTTTAATCATTATAACGGAAAAATTGGGATTGAAATTAGAGGAAGCAGTACTCAAATGTTTCCCAAAAAGCAATATAGCGTTGAAACCAGAGATTCAGGAGGAAACGATTTGGATGTTTCTTTACTTGGATTTCCTGCTGAAAGTGATTGGATTTTTAATGCACCTTACACAGATAAAAGTATGATGCGAAATTTTTTGGCTTATTCTTTAGCTAGAACGATGGGAAAATATGCAACAAGATGCAAATACTTTGAGCTTGTTATAAATAACGATTATAAAGGTGTTTATATATTATTTGAAAAAATCAAAAGAGACAAAAATAGAGTAAATATAAAAAAGTTAGAACCTACCGATATTTCTGGAGATGCTGTAACCGGTGGTTATATAATTAAGATTGATAAGTGGACTGGTGAAGGGAATGATGGTTGGGTCTCCAATTTTTTGCCTTATCAAAATGCTTGGCAAAGAATTTCATATCAATATCATATTCCGAAACCTGAAGATATAGTATCACAGCAAAAAGCTTATATACAAGATTATATATTCAATTTTGAATCAAAAATGTATTCAAACAATTTTAATAATCCGGATTCAGGATACTCTAAATTTGTTGATGTTTCTTCTTTTGTTGATATGTTTTTAATTAACGAAATGTCAAAGAATGTTGACGGATATAGATTAAGTACATTTTTATATAAAGATAGAAATAGCGTGTCAAGTAAATTAGTTATGGGTCCTATATGGGATTATAATTTAGCTTTCGGCAATGCAGATTACTATGAGGGGGCAATTTTATCCGGATGGATGTTAGACTATTTGACCACAAATCCATACTTTTTAAATAGTGACGGGGCTGTTGCTCCTTTTTGGTGGAAAAAGATAATGGATGATACATATTTTAAGAACCAGGTTAAAACCAGATGGGAATATATTAAATCAAAAGGAATTAAATTTGAATGGTTTAACAAAAATATTGATTCTTTGGTAGTTTATTTAAACGAGTCTCAGCAGCGAAATTTTCAAAGATGGCCGATTTTAGGGATGTATGTTTGGCCCAACGCTTATATCGGTCAATCATATACCGATGAGATTTTTTACCTGAAATCCTGGATAAGAGATAGGTTAACTTGGATAGAAAATAATCTTCCCGGTGAAGTTGTTAGTGTTGACGAAAATATTATTCCAAATAGTTTTAGTTTGAAGCAAAACTATCCAAATCCCTTTAATCCTTCAACCACAATAAGTTTTTCTCTTTCTAGTAATTGTTATATCAGTCTTGAGATTTATAATCAACTTGGAGAAAAAATTAAAACCGTTTACGAAGGAAATGAAAATATTGGGCTACATAGCTATATAGTAGATATGTCAGGATTTTCTTCCGGAATATATTTTTATAGATTAAACATTTCCAACGGAGCAAATTCGATTAAAGAAACAAAAAAGATGTTGTTATTAAAATAATCCGTTTCTGAAGATATTCCAAGTAGTAAAAATTGCAGTGTAGTAGTCGTTATCAATTGGGTAATCAGTATCTTTAAAATTAGGTAAACTTATTACTTTTTTTCGAATTTCTTCATCTGTTATTGAGATCAAATCTACATTTGGATAAATACAGTTTAAAGCTCTTGCAATAATAACATAATTATTCCATTTTATTTCTGTAATAACAGATAATTTTGTGAACAATAATTCTAATTCAAATACATCTTCCGGTATTTTATATAAAAGGAATAATTGTTCAATTGCCTCTGTATCTGAAGTAATGAAATCCGGACTTTTTGTGTTGTAAATCCGAGAAATTAATTGATCGATATTTTCCATATTCTTTTATTAAAACTATTTAATTTGTATATTTAAAATAAGTAAATAATATTATTTTTAATAATAAATAGGGCAAAATGATACTTACAAAGGTAAAGACATCGGGAATCGATTTAGAGAAACTAATTGATGACACGATAAGGTCCGGAAAGTTTAATAAATTATTAATAGTAGTACCTACTAATAGAAAATCTCTTTATTGGCGTAAACAAATTGTGAAGGAGAGTAGTAATAGTGTATGTTCCAAAATATTTATGGAAACACTATCAACTTTAGTAAACCGGCTATTAAGTTTAACAATATCTTATAATTTAATTAGTGATGCTGCCGCATCTGTGCTAATAAAGCAAAGTTTTACTGAGGAAGCACTTGAATATTTTAATGTATATAGTAATAAAATTCCGACCGGTACGTTAGATCGAATAAAAAATCTTATCTCCAAATTTAAGGAAAATGGGATTACGGTAGATAAAATTCTTAATGAAGCCAAAACAGAATTAACGGGAAGTAACGTCAAAAAAGCAATAGATATTGCAAAAATATTTGGTAATTATAAAAAGAAATGCAGAGAGAGGAAGTTTTTTGAGATAGGTGACGTGTACGAAGAGTTTTTATTGTTAGGTGAAGAGAAACTGAATGAAAATTTTTTTAGTCTATTTCCGGAAATTGAAAATATTATATTTTACGGATTTGACGAATTTACTCCGATAGAGATTGAAATAATTAATTCGATTGCAAATTTATGCAATACTTATATCGATTTTGATTATTACGAAAAGAATAGTGCGATTTTTTATCACCTTGAGGCTCCTAAAAAACACTTTGAAGTAAAAGGATTTAACCAAATTGATGATTTATCAACAAACCCCTATTGGGAATTTAAAAATTTATGTAGAAAACACTTGTTTACAAGAAACCTTAATAAACCGATTGATAAATATGCTAATAATATAAAAAAAATTAAAGCTGATAACAGATATAAAGAGATTGAATTTATTGCAAAAGAAATTAAAGGGTTATTAGTTAGTACGAATACTACTCCGAATAGAATTTGTGTCGCTTTTAATCTAATTCAACCTTATTCTTCTATAATAAGAAGTGTATTTTCTAAATACAAAATACCACTAAATTTAACAGATAGATATAAGCTTGATAATGCTCCAATAGTAATTCTTTTAGTAAATTTATTAAGCATTATTGAAAACGATTATTACTATAAAGATGTTTTTAATGTGTTGGATAATAAAATAATAAAAAACTATCTTGGTGATACAAATAGTTTAATAAAGGCTGCCGGAGAGTTAAAAATTACGATCGGAAAAAATGCCTGGCGAAAAACTATACAAGAAAAGTTGGATTTGTATGAAGATGATTTAGATATAGATTACTATGATGAATTAAACAAAAGCATTTACAAAGATGCACTTGAAAAATTTGCAAAACTTGAAAATCTTTTAGAACCTTTTGAAAAATTAATTTCTATAGATTCGTTTTTAACAGAAATTAATACTTTAATATTAAAATTAAATATTCATGATTATTTACTTAGTGAGAACCATCAAATTAATAAAAAAAATGTTGCTGCCGTTTCCAAATTTTTAGAAGTAATATCAGAGATATTTGTTTTATTAAAAAGTGAATTTGAAAATAACAAACTTAATTTAAAATTCTATATTGATAACATAAAGACTGCTTGTAAGTGGGCTAGATATAATACTATAGGGATTTCGGAATGCGGTGTTTTAGCAACTACAATAAATGAAATAAGAGGAATTAGATTTGATTATTTGTTTATCGGAGGGATGGTTGACGGAACTTTCCCTACAAAATATCAACCGGAAATATTTGATAAAAACAAATTTAATCAAAAAGATAAAACACACCAAACCGAAGAAAGGTATCATTTTTATCAGACATTAGGGTGCTGGTTAAAGGGGTTATACCTAACTTACCCGAGTACTGAAAAAGAGAGCGAGTTAGAAGAATCGATCTTTTTTAGTGAGTTGGAGAAAGTTTTTATAGTATCTGAAGTTAGTGAATCAAATAAATATTATGAAAATAAAATTTACTGTGATGATGAACTATTAACTTTTTACGGTTCTTTATTACGAATTGGTGAAAATGTTGAATGTGAAAAATTACAAAATACTTTTAATAAGTTAATACCACACAAAAAAATTAATGATGCAAACAATATTCACGATAGTAGGATTAGAAATTTTTTATCGGCAAACGAATATAACGGATATATATTAGAGAATATTCAAAACTTAGAATTAAAAGAGAAGGTGGAAGAATATCTTAGCAAAATTTTAGAACGGCAATTTTCAGTAGCACAATTAGATGAATACGCTAAATGTCATTTTAAGTATTTTGCAAAACGGGTATTAAAATTAGAGCCTTATAAAGAACCTAGTGAAGAACTTGAAGTTTATGAAAAAGGTAATTTAGTTCATGATATACTTTTTGAGTTTCATACAAAGCTAAGAGAGAAACATTTATCCTTAAACGGATGCGATGATGAGACTTTTGATAAAATTTCAAGAATACTGTATAATATTGCAAACAGTAAAATTGAAAATTCGGTTATAAACTTACCTATTTCTTTCTTTGAAAAAGAAAAATTAATAGGGGATGATGAAAATAAAGAACACTCGATTCTTTGGAGGTATTTATTAAATGAAAGAAATAGGAAAACTTCTTCTTATCCTTCTTATTTTGAAGTAAAGTTTGGAAAACTAAAATCTAAAGAAAAGGATTTAATTTTATCAACTGATAACCCTATTAATATAGGAGGACTAAAACTTCAGGGAAAAATTGATAGAATTGACTTGGATGAAGAATCAAAAGTTTTTACGATTATTGACTATAAGACCGGAAAAGCGGAAATTAAAGCTGAAGATATAAAAAACGGATTTTCTAATCAGTTACCTGTTTATATAATAGCTGCATCAAAACTTCTTCAAGAAAAAATTAATCCTGAGTTAAAATCCCATAATTTTGTGTTTTATAGGCTAGTGTATTCCCAAAAAGATTTCGGATTAAATGTCTTTCCTAAAGCAAAAGAGATAGAAGAAGCAAAAGCATTAAATGAAAATACAATGAAAGAATCAGAAATAAACATAAAAAATTTAGTTGTAGAAATAACAGAAGGAAAATTTAATTTAATAAGTAAACCGGAATTTTATAATAAAGTTTGTAGTTATTGTGAATTTAAACCGATTTGTAGGATAAACGAACTAAAAAATTGATATTTAAAGAAAAATTTATTAAATTTGACTTAGGAAAATTTGATATAAAAAACGGTTTAATTTTTGCCACCGCATTGCAGTGGCAATTTTTTTTGTAATAAAATAGGAGAAAAGAAGTGTCGCAGACAGGATTTATTAACTTAAGCAGGGAAAAAATCCTTGAGTTTGAAGCAGAATTAAAAGAGCTTAAAACTAACGGCAGGAAACAAATGGCTGAAAGAATTGCAGAAGCACGTTCTTATGGCGATTTATCTGAGAATGCTGAATATGATGCCGCTAAAGAGGCACAAGGGCTTTTAGAATTAAAAATTAATAAATTAGAAGAAATGCTTTCTAAAGCCAGAATTATTGATACTTCTAATTTACCTACAGATATAGTTCATATTCTTACAACAGTTACAATAAAAAATTTGAATAACGGTAAGACATTAAAATATACTATGGTTTCTTTAGAAGAAGCCGATTTACAAAGCGGGAAATTAGCGATTACGTCTCCTGTAGGTCAAGCTCTTATGAATAAAAAGAAAGGAGATATAGTTGAAGTAAAGGTACCTGCCGGTTTAATTAAATACGAGATACTTGAACTTGAACAGTCTGCTTGATGATGAAGCTTATATAAAACTGACGATTGAACTAGCAAAAAAAGGGGATGGTTTTGTTAGTCCTAATCCGATGGTCGGAGCAGTAATTGTAAAAAATAATTCGATTATCGGAGTCGGGTATCATGCAAAATATGGTGAAAACCATGCAGAAATAAATGCATTTGCAGCATGTAAAGAAGATCCTGAGGGAGCAATATTGTATGTAAATTTAGAACCTTGCTCCCATTATGGAAAAACACCGCCTTGCGTGAATGCGATTATTGATAAAAAAATTAAACGAGTAGTTATTGGTACACTGGATCCAAATCCACTAGTTGCCGGAAGAGGAGCACAGATGTTAAAAGATGCAGGAATTGAGGTTAATATTAATGTACTTCAAAAAGAGTGTTTAGAGTTAAACAAATTCTTTTTTAAGCATATTACAACAAAACTTCCTTATATTCATCTAAAAGTAGCGCAAACAATTGATTCGAAAATAGCTGATAATTATTTTAAAAGTAAGTGGATAACTTGTGCTGAAAGCAGAACTTACGTCCATGAACTTAGAAGCGTTTATGATGCGGTTCTTATCGGGAGCAATACAGTTCGGTACGATAATCCGGAACTTTCAGTAAGATTTTCCGAAGGGAGAAATCCTTATAGAATTATCTTAAATTCTGCCGGAGATCTTGCTACAAGTTATAAAATATTCAATCTAAAAGACGGAAAAACAATAATTGCTGTCGGAGAATCGATAAAAAGCTATTCAAAAAAAATAAGTGTTTTTGAAGATTTAGGTGTGAAAGTTGTGTATGTAAAACAAAACAAAAAGGGGCATATCAAGTTAAAAAGTCTTCTTAAAGAATTATATGCAATTGGGATATATTCAGTTTTGGTAGAAGGCGGAGCACAAATATTTTCAGCTTTTATTAAAAAAAGATTATTCGATGAACTTGATGTTTTTATTAGTCCAAAAATATTAGGGGAAGGAGTAGCACCTTTTATGAATCTTGGGATAAAAAAGCTTACTGATGCAATTCCTATCAAATTAAATAAAGTTCTCACTTTAGGTGATGATGTTCTATTGAATTATTTAAAGGTAAAATAGTGTTTACCGGAATAATTGAAGAAGTCGGTAAAATTATTAAAAAAAATAGAAAAGGGGATGGTATTGAGTTTTCCGTTTCTTCAAATAAACTTATAGAGGAAATGGAGATAGGGGATAGTATTGCCGTTAACGGTGTTTGTCAAACAGTTGAAAAGATTGAAAAAAATGGTTTTGTTTTTTCTACGGTTTCAGAAACTATCAAAAAAACAAATTTGGGCAACCTAAATATTAATAGTTTTGTAAACTTAGAATCTTCATTAACATTGAGTAAAAAAATTAGCGGACATTTAGTTTACGGACATGTTGATTGTACCGGAAAGATATTAAAAATAATAGATAAAAATGTAGGGTATGAAGTTACCGTTTTGTATCCTGAAGAATTTTACAAATATCTAATTAATGTCGGATCAATTTCTTTAAACGGAATTAGTTTAACTGTTGCAAATTTTAATAATACTCAATTTACTGTTGCCATAATTCCGCATACTTGGGAAAATACTGTTATAAAATATTCTAAAATAGGGGATAACTTAAATTTAGAATTTGATATACTCGGAAAATATGTTGAAAAAATTGTATCTAAGAAAGGAAATATACTAACTGAAAATATGTTACAAAGCTTTGGATTTTAGTGAATAATTGTTTTACAAAAATTGATGAGTTTATTATTTCAAATAAACTTATAAATAAGGGGGATAAAATACTATTAGCCCTTAGCGGCGGTGGCGATAGTGTTTTCTTATTTCACTATTTTCTTAATAAAAAAGAAGATTATGATTTTGAATTTGAATGTTTGCACGTAAATCATAATTTAAGAGGCGAAGATAGTTTTAATGATGAAGTTTTTTGTATCGAATTGTGCAAAAACCATGATATTCCGATAACAGTTTGTTCAATTGATGTAAAACAGTTTGCTTCTGAAAATAAAAAATCTATTGAAGATGCAGCCAGGATTTTAAGATACAAAGAATTAATGAGTATAAAAGAAAAAAGTGGTTTTTCTAAAATAGCAACAGCCCATAATTTAGATGATAATATTGAAACTATATTTTTAAGAATTATTGAAGGTACCGGGTTAAAAGGATTAACAGGAATACCGGTAATCCGGAATGGTTATATCATTCGTCCGTTATTGACAACAACAAAAAAAGAAATTATTGATTACTTAGACTCGCAAAAAATTAATTATATATTTGATAAATCAAACAATGATATTAATTATAAAAGAAACTTCATTAGGCATAAGTTAATACCGACGATTGAAAATTTAAACCCTTCTTATCAAGTCGGAATGCTTAAAACAATTAATATACTAAAAGGAGTAAGTGATTATTATTACTGCGGCATAGATGAAATTATTAGAAACAACATAATTGAAAATGATGTAACTATTAGTATTAATAATAACTTATTTAGTTTTAACAATCCTATAATTTATGCAGAATGTATTAAAATATGTATGGAAAGAACTTTTAGTTATAGATTTGATTCTTCAGATTTTGAAAAATTAGAGGATTTAAAAAAACTACAAGTAGGTAAATATTTAGAACTTAAAGATGAAATAGTTTTGTTAAAAGATAGAGAAAAAACATTCATTTATAAGCGAAAAGTTGATGATTTTAGTACAATTAAGTTGAATATTGGTGAAACTTTATTAATAGACAGACGTAAAATATTTACAAAGCTTTATGATATACGTGAGATCGATATCAGGTCTAAGAAAAAGAATGAAGAATTTTTTGACATGTTGACTATTAACCCGGATAAACTTTATGTTAGAAATTGGGAGTTAGGTGATACATTTACTCCTTTAGGAATGAAAGGGAAGAAGAAGATTAGCGACTTTTTAACAGATCAAAAAAGTGATGCTTATACTAAAAGACAACAAAAAGTTTTAGTTAATGTGAACGAAATTATCTATTTGATTGGTTACAGAATAAACGATAAATATAAAATTACCGAAAAAACAAAAAAGGTACTTAAACTATGGATAGACTAAATTTAGAAGCAGATGAGATATTAGTCGGCAATGAAAAATTTGTAAAATACTTATCAGAAGAGCAAATTCAAACAAGAATTAAAGAATTAGCCAAACAGATATCAGAAGAATATGCAGGTAAATTACCTATATTTATAGGAATTCTAAATGGTTCTTTTATGTTCATGTCGGATTTATTAAAAAATGTTAGTCTTAGTTGTGAAATGGATTTCTTTAAATTATCTAGCTATGGCGATTCAAAAATATCAAGCGGCAAGGTTAAATTGCTAAAAGAATTAAATGCCGACATACGAGATAGAAACATTATTATTGTTGAAGATATAGTGGATACCGGATTATCCTTAAAGTATATCGAGGAAATAATGGAACATTATAAACCGGCAAGTGTTAAAGTTGCTACTTTACTTTTTAAACCTAATTCATTAAAATATGATGTAAAAATTGATTATATTGGGTTTGAAATTCCTGATAAATTTGTAATTGGGTATGGATTGGATTATGGACAAAAATATAGAAACTTACGCTCAATATATTCTTTAAATGAATAAAGAGGGAAAATATAAATGATAAAAAAATTAAATTTTGCAGATAACCGAAAACAAGAGAATTCCGGGGATAAAAACTCGGGTGACGGCGGATCGCATAAGAAGAATGATGATTTTGATTGGTCAAAAATAATTAAAACTGTTTTTAGCTGGGGAGCCGTAATTATTGCTGCTGTTATTGTTATGCAATTATGGCGTGGCGGTTCACCAAGTTCAGCAGAAATTACTTTTGATGTTTATCAACAATTAATTGAAGGTGATGAAATTCTTGAAGGTAAAATTGTTAAAAGTGATATTAACGATTATACTTTTGAGGGAACACTTATTAAAGAAAAATCTTTAAATGTAAACAATACATGGGTTAAAACTGATAAATTTACAGTTACGTTAGTAGAGCCTATCTTACAAGAACAAGTAAAAATTTGGAAAGAAAAAAATATTAAATATACATTTATTAAAAATTCAAATGAATGGTTAAATATTATTCTAGGTTTCTTGCCTTGGGTGTTAATTATTGGTGTTTGGTTTTTAATTATGAGGAAGATGCAAGGCGGGGGAGGAGGAAGTAGCTCTCGTGGTTTATTTAACTTTGGAAAAAGTAAAGCAAAGCTAATTAATGAATCTCAAATTAAATTTACTTTTAAAGATGTTGCCGGTGCAGACGAAGCTAAATTAGAACTACAGGAAATAATTGAATTTTTAAGAGAACCGTCAAAATTCCGTAAACTTGGCGGAAAAATTCCAAGAGGAGTTTTATTGTTGGGACCTCCGGGAACCGGTAAAACATTACTTGCCCGTGCTGTTGCAGGGGAAGCAGGTGTTCCGTTCTTTTCAATAAGCGGAGCAGACTTTGTGGAAATGTTTGTAGGTGTGGGAGCAAGTCGTGTAAGAGATTTATTTGATCAAGGGAAACGAAATGCCCCTTGTATTATATTTATCGATGAAATTGATGCCGTAGGTAGGCATCGCGGTGCCGGATTAGGCGGCGGTCACGATGAAAGAGAACAAACACTCAATCAATTATTGGTTGAAATGGACGGTTTTGAACAAAATAGCGGTGTTATTATTATTGCTGCTACCAATCGACCGGATGTATTGGATCCGGCATTATTAAGACCTGGACGTTTTGATAGACAAGTAGTTGTTGATAGACCGGATGTTAACGGAAGAGAAGGTATATTAAAAGTACATACTCGTAAAATTCCACTTGATATTGATGTTGATCTTAAAGTATTGGCAAAAGGAACTCCTGGTTTAGCAGGAGCTGACTTGGCAAACTTAGCAAATGAAGCTGCCTTACTTGCTGCCAGAAAGAATAAAACTAAAGTAAGTATGGAAGACTTTGAAG
>JAEXOD010000029.1 GCA_023447335.1 Bacteroidota bacterium | reverse complement strand
GGGTTAATAGTTTAGACGAATTGATTGAAAAAACAATACCAAAGAAAATTATGCAATATAATGTTGCTGAAGATAGTGAAGGATTAAGTGAATTTGAATATTTAACGGAAATATCAAAAACTGCCGCATTAAATAAGTTGTATCGTACATATATTGGTATGGGATACTACGGAACAATAACTCCTTCTGTTATAAAACGAAATATTTTACAAAATCCGGGTTGGTATACACAGTATACGCCTTATCAAGCTGAAATTTCTCAAGGAAGGTTAGAAGCATTGCTGAATTTTCAAACTGTTATTAGTGACTTAACAGGATTACCAATTGCAAATGCCTCTTTATTAGACGAAGCAACTGCTGCAGCCGAAGCTATGATTATGCTTTATAATGCCCGTAAAGCAAATAAAAAAAATGCGAATACTTTTTTGGTAGCCAATGATCTGTTTCCTCAAACAATAGATGTTTTAGTAACAAGAGCATTACCATTGGGAATTAAACTAAAAGTTGAAAAAATTGAAGACTTTGAACTATCTGATGATGTTTATGGAATGCTTGTGCAATATCCAAACTATCATGGTTTAATAAATGATTTTTCTGATCTATTTAAAATAGCTTCCGAAAAGAACATCTTCTGTGCAGTTACCGCTGATATTTTAAGCTTATGTTTGTTAACCCCTCCGGGAGAGTTTGGAGCAGATGTTGTATTAGGTAATACTCAGAGATTTGGAATTCCAATCGGTTTTGGTGGACCTCATGCAGCGTATTTTGCGGTTAAAGAAGAATTTAAACGTGCAATACCCGGAAGGATAATAGGTGTTTCTATTGATTCGAAAGGAAATCGTGCCTTACGAATGGCTTTACAAACACGTGAACAACACATTAAACGAGAAAAAGCTACAAGCAACATCTGTACTGCTCAGGCATTATTAGCAATAATGGCAGGCATGTACGCAGTATATCATGGAGCTGCCGGTTTAAAAGCTATTGCTACCAGAATAAATAATTCAGCAAAATATTTAACCCAGGCTCTTTCAAAATTGGGATTTAATCAAACAAATAAATATTATTTCGATACTTTAAGATTTGAGATTGATGATAAAAGTATTATTGAAATGATTAAAATTGAAGCTTTAAAAAAAGAAATAAACTTTTGGTATGAAGAAAAATTTGTATTAATTTCAGTCGATGAAACAACATTACAAAAAGATTTGGATGATATCATTTCTGTTTTTGCTTTAGTCCTAGAAAAACCATTTGAAAATGGCAATTATGACTTGAATATTTGTACAATACCTGAAAATTTGATTAGAAAATCAGAATATTTAACACATCAACTTTTCAGAAGTTATCATTCTGAAACCGAATTGATGAGATATATTAAGAACCTTGAAAAAAGAGATCTTTCATTGACATCCTCAATGATTCCGCTAGGATCTTGTACAATGAAATTAAACGCAGCAACAGAAATGTTTCCTATTGAATTTCCTGAGTTTGCAAATATTCATCCATTTGTACCTGAAGAACAGGCTCTTGGGTATAAAAAAATGATTGACGAGTTAAATGAAACCCTTTGTCGTCTTACCGGTTTTGCAGGAATCTCCATGCAACCAAATTCGGGTGCACAAGGTGAATATGCCGGATTAATGGTAATTCGTGCTTTCCATTGCAGTAGAGGAGAAGGACACAGAAATGTAATTCTGATTCCTTCAAGTGCACACGGAACAAATCCTGCAAGCGCAGTTATGGCAGGCGGTAAAGTGATTGTTGTTGCATGTGATGAAAATGGGAATATTGATCTTAACGATTTAAAATTAAAAGCTGAACAAAATAAAGATAATCTTGCAGCTTTAATGGTAACTTATCCTTCAACACATGGTGTTTTTGAAGAAGAAATTGTTGAGATTTGTGACATAATTCATCAATTTGGAGGGCAAGTTTACATGGACGGTGCAAATATGAATGCTCAAGTCGGAATAACAAGCCCCGGTATTATTGGCGCTGATGTATGTCATTTAAACTTACATAAAACATTTAGTATTCCTCATGGCGGAGGTGGTCCGGGAATGGGTCCTATTGCAGTTGCAAAACATCTAGTTCCGTTTTTACCAAAGCATATATTTGAAAATAAAAAAGGAATTACGGCTGTTTCTGCTGCTCCTTATGGCAGTGCTTCTATATTACCGATATCACATGCATATGTTAAAATGATGGGAGATAAAGGGTTAAGAAATGCAACAAAATTTGCTATTCTAAATGCAAATTATATTAAAGCAAGATTGAAAAACTATTATGATGTTCTATACTCGGGTAAAAATGGTTTTGTAGCTCATGAACTTATTTTTGATATGCATAGCTTTAAGCAGACTGCAGGAATTGAAGTAGAAGATATTGCAAAACGATTAATGGATTATTCATTTCACGCTCCAACAGTATCATTCCCCGTTCACGGTACTTTGATGGTTGAACCGACTGAAAGTGAATCAAAAGCTGAACTTGATAGATTTTGCGATGCAATGATTCAAATTAAAAAAGAAATTGAAGAAGTTGAACTAGGACTGTATACAAAAGAAGATAATGTTGTTAAATCATCTCCTCATACGCTTTTAGAAGTGTGTTCTGATGATTGGAAACATCCTTATTCACGTGAAAAAGCCGGTTTCCCCTTATTGTTTACTAAAGAAAACAAATTTTGGCCAACCGTAGCTAGAATTAATAATGCATATGGTGATAGAAACTTGGTTTGCAATTGCCTTCCTACTGAAAGTTATAAATAATGAATCATTATGAATTAGAAAATATTGAGAACAATCTTAGAACCGCAAAAACAATTGCGGTTCTCGGTTTTTCAAAAAACCCTTATAAAACGAGTAGGGAAATTGCTTCTTTTTTGAAAAATAAGGGATTTCAGGTTATCGGAATTAATCCTACAATTTATGATGATGAAATTGACGGAATAAAAATATATAAAAGTTTGAGGGATTTTAAAGAAGAAATTGATATAATTAATGTCTTCAGAAGAAGTGAGGATATACCAGCAATAATAGACGATGTAATATACAGCAATCCTAAAATATTATGGCTGCAACAAGGAATCAGGAATGATTCGGCAGTGCAAATAGTTAAAAGCAAGGGAATTATCGTTTATCAAGACATGTGCATTGCTGTTTATTGCAGTTTATGCAGAATTTAAAAAATAAAATTGGTTTTAATGATTAGATTTATAATTTTTCTTTTATTTGCATATATTACATTATATGCCCAAGTTGATTCTTTAGTCCTAGGTAAATTTGATAAGCTTAATATTGATTCAATTGAAATTCGAGGTAATAATATTACAAAAGATTACATAATTCTGCGTGAATTGACTATCAAAAAGGGCGATGTAGTAACAGGACAAACAATTGATTTTAATAGTGAAAGAGTCTTTAGTTTAGGTTTATTTAATAGAGTAAGATTGTTTTTCAAAATAACAGACGAACCAATTAAAAATATTTTAGTAATAAGAGTTGATGAGAGTTGGTATATTTATCCTATTCCTTTTGTTAGATTGCGTGATAAGGATATTAAAAAATCTTCCTATGGGCTATATATTCAGTATAAAAATTTCCGAGGTAGAAACGAAGAAATTAAAACAAAAATTGAATTGGGGTATGATCCAACTTATTATATAGAGTATTATAATCCGATAATTATAGAGTCTTTAGATATTAGTTTTTTGACATCGTTTACATTGCTAAAAACTTTAAATAAAAGCGAAAAAGCCGAAGAATTATTTGGCAAAGAATTTTCATACAGTTATAAAAAAATTGATTTTGCGATTGGAAAGAGACTGAATAACTTCAATTCAATATTTTTTAATATGGGATTTTCATATATCGATTTAGCTGAACAAGGAAATAATAAAATTTTACCCGGTAATGATAATGCGAATAGAGTATTTTCAGCAGGATTAGGGTATGTTTTTGATTCTAGAGATTTAGTTCAATACCCTCAATCAGGTATTTATTCTTCCTCTGTTATTACTCATTCCGGTTTTGGGTTAGATAACTTAAAATATAATATAGCTAATATTGATTTAAGACAATATCAGAAAGTAGTTTCAGGATTAATTTTAAAATGGAGAAGTAATTTTAGGCATACTTTCGGAGCTACAATCCCTTATTACGATTTATCTTATTTTGGATTTGATACTTATGTAAGAGGTCATAAAAATAATAAAAGGGAAGGAAATAATTACTGGTTAAATTCAATTGAATTAGTACATCCAGTTATTAAGAACTGGAATATTAGTTTGGACTTACCGTTATTACCTAAAAAATTAACGTCAGCAAGAGTTGAATTATATTTTAGTGGATTTTTAGATACAGGAACCGTTTTTGATAACGAAGATAAAATTTCAATAAATAATTTTGATAGCGGATATGGATTTGGCTTTACTGTATTAATTTTACCTTTTAATGCTATTAGATTTGAATATGCCTTTAACGAATACAAAAGGAGCGAAGTTATAATTGGAACAGGTTTTTCTTTCTAATATAGAATTGTATTATTCTGCCAAATATATTGGTAATAATACAACCATTATTTTGGACGGAGAGGAATTTACTCATGCAACTAAGGTTATGAGAAATAAAATTGGGGATGATTTATATGTTACTGACGGAAATGGGGTAATATTACAAACAATAGTTGATGAGATAACGGAAAAAACTGCTAAATTAAAAATAATAAAAATTTATAACTATAAAAACAACTATGCAAATATCGAACTATATATTCCAAATCTTAGAAACAATGATAGATTAGAATTTGCTTTAGAAAAATGCACAGAACTTGGAATAACAAATTTTACTATTTATAACTCAGATAGAAGTGTTGCAAAAGGTTGTAAAATTGATAGATTAAACAAAATAGTGCTTTCTGCAATGAAACAGTCATTGCGAGCTTTTTTACCAATTATTAAATTCAATGATGATTTAAGAAAAACAAATTTTAGTAGTGAAATTATTTTACTAGATCAGAATAGTAATATTAGCTTTGTTGAATTTTTCAATAGTACTTCTAATCAGAATAATTATAGTTTAATAATAGGTCCCGAAGGAGGTTTTAGTAACCGAGAATTGGATCTTCTAAAAAATGGGACAAGTATAAACCTTGCCCCTAATCGGCTACGGAGTGAAACCGCATGTGTAACTTGTGCTTGTTTATTAAATTATATTAAAGCAATTCAATAATTTTTTTAATTAGCTTTTCAAATTTTGGTTTTACCGATTCTGCAGTATCAATTACTTCTTGATGTGAAAGTTTTTCCGGTTTAATTCCTGCTGCATGATTTGTTATTAATGATATTGCCCCTACTTCCATTCCTTTAATAGCAGCAAAAATAGCTTCATGTGCTGTCGACATTCCTACAGCATCAACATTAAAACGAGCAACCATCTTAATTTCTGCCGGTGTTTCATAAGTTGGACCTTTTCCAAACCAATATGAACCTTCTTTTATATGTAATTCTGATTTAACAGCAGCATTAATAATAGTTGAATTTACATATTTTGAAGGAAAATTAATAAGATTGTTTCTTTGTTCCGCATTTAACACGTTAAAAAATTTGGATAATTCTTGATTAAGATTTAGTGTATAAAATTCATTTATCAGCATTAAATCACCCGGAATAAAATTTGGATTAACACCTCCGGCTGCGTTTGTTAATAACAGATATTTGGCTTTTAGTTGTGAGCAAATCAAAACAGGTAAAAGACATTGTTCAATAGTATATCCTTCATAGAAGTGAATTCTTCCTTGAAAAATAAGTGTTTTTTTATTCATAAACTCAACAAAATGAATATATCCTTTATGTCCCTGAACCGTACTAATAGGATAGTCAATTAATTTTTCAGTCGGAACTGATAAAATCGGATTTAAAGAATCCGCAAAATCACCTAATCCACTGCCTAAAATTAAAGCCATTTCAGGTGTAAAGGGTGCTAAATCTTTAATTTGATTTAATAATTTCGAGTATTTTTCTGTGTAAGTATTCATTTAAAATAAAATTCCTGCTAAAGTTGCTGTCATTAATGTTGCTAAAGAACCCCCTAAAACTGCCTTTAGACCCAATTTTGCAATATCACTTCTTCTTTCAGGTGCCATTGGAGCAAGTCCGCCGATTTGAATAGCAATTGAGCTAAAATTAGCAAAACCGCATAATGCATAAGTAACCATATAGATTGCTTTTTCATTTATAATTGTTTTATTGGTAATCATGGAACCCAAATCAACATAGGCAACAAATTCATTTAGTACAATTTTGGTACCGAATAGACTTCCGAATTGTAAAATGGAATCTGTCGGAACTCCGATTGCTAATGCAATAGCTTGAAAAACAAACCCTAATATTAGTTGTAAATTTAAAGGTTGACCAAAGTTTTGAATTAGAATATGGTTAAAACCAAAAAAGTAACCAATTCCTTGAAGCATATAATTAATTAGAGCGATTAGAGCAATAAATGCAATCAGCATTCCTGCCACATTAATTGCAAGGTGAACACCGTCTCCGGCACCTGCAGCAGCAGCTTCAATAATATTTGAGGAATTTTTTTCAACTTCTAATTTAACAGTTCCTTTGGTAACCGGGTTTTCCGTTTCCGGAAATAAAACTTTTGAAATTAACATAGCAGCAGGAGCAGCCATAAAACTTGCACCAAGAAGGTGAGTTGCAAACATCAATTGTGCTTGTTGTAACGGTACATTATGTAACTCTGCATAAGAATGTCCTAAAATCTGGATATATGCAGCCATTACTCCTCCGGCAATTGTTGCCATACCACCAATCATTATAGTAAGCAATTCGGAATTTGTCATTGTTTTAATGAATGGTTTTATTAATAAAGGAGCTTCAGTTTGTCCTACAAATATATTAGCCGTACAAGATAATGATTCTGCACCGCTTGTCCCCATCACTTTTTGCATAACCCAAGCCATAGCTTTTATTACTTTTTGCATTATTCCTAAATAATAGAGAATTGAAGTCAAACTTGCAAAAAATATAATTGTCGGCAGTACTGAAAAGGCAAAAAACATTCCTAATGAATCTTTGGTGCCGGGTGCTTTAGCTAAGTTACCAAAAACAAATATTGCTCCCTCTGAAGTAAAATTTAATAACAATACAAACAAACCGCTTAACCACTTAAAGAAGTATAATGGATAAGCTAATGGTGTAAAAAAGCGACCTAAAGCATCACCTTTAACTATTAATATGGCAAATAATATTTGTAGGATTATTCCGCTACCTACTAATCGCCAATTAATTTGTTTTTTGTTATTTGAGAATATAAACGCAATTCCCAACAATACAATTAATCCAATAATTCCTCTAATTAAAGAAATAAAATCCATAAGTTGATATTCCTATTCCGGTATATAATGACATTTTCTACATCTTGCCTCATATTGGTCAGCTGCTCCTACAAGAACTCTTTCGTTTGAGTTAACAATTCTCTGAGTTCTATCAGCAGGATTTCCACAAATAACACAAATAGCTAAAGTTTTTGTTATGTATTCCGCAATAGCTAAAAGTTGAGGAATTGGTTCAAAAGGTATTCCTTTATAATCTTGATCTAATCCGGCAACAATAACTCTTTTTCCGCTGTTTGCCAAAGTTTCACAAACCTGAATAAGATCATTTGAAAAGAATTGAGCTTCATCGATTCCGATTACTTGTGCATCTTCGCAATTATCTAAAATTTCTTTAGCATCTTTTACAAGAATTGACGGTAAAGATAAAGAGGAATGTGA
This sequence comes from Bacteroidota bacterium, assembly GCA_023447335.1. Taxonomy (GTDB): domain Bacteria; phylum Bacteroidota; class Ignavibacteria; order Ignavibacteriales; family Melioribacteraceae; genus JAEXOD01. Next base: position 35,380 of record JAEXOD010000029.1, on the reverse strand, counting down.
AACTATTTCATCGACCGAATATCTAGTATCAATATGAGGTTTAAATATTTTGACATTAAACTTTGCAATTTGTGCTCTTTTTAATCTTCTAATCAATTCTTCTGTCTTACCGCTAAACATGCAGCCCGCAACTACTTCAATCCATCCAATATCTTTCGGTGCAATGTGTGGTGAATGTATAATCATATTATTTTAAGTAATCCTCGTTAAAGCTTAATGGTAATAAATCAGCTAATTTATAAACAATTATTTCTTCTTTTTTATTAACCATTATCACATCCAAATCTTTTCCACATAAATCCATTAAAACTTGTCTGCATGCACCGCATGGAGGACAGTAATCCTCAAAATCACTAGCTATGGCAATCGATTTAAATTTTCTGTGACCATTCAATATAGCTTGAAAAACTGCTGTTCTTTCAGCACATATGGTTAAACTATATGAAGAATTCTCAATATTCGCACCAAGAAATAGCTCGTAATTATCTGTTAACAACGCTGCTCCGACATGAAAATTGGAATAATTTGCAAATGATTTCTTTTTAGCCTCAATAGCTTTTTTTGCTAATTCGTTATTATTCATATTTACCATCTCTTTTTATAAAAGTATGAAAAAGGGAACTTGAAAACTATCAATAATTCATATAAGAATTGAAGATATATAATTTCAAATATACCAAATTTGTAGTTAAATGTTTTTTGCTTTAATAGTATTACAAATATATCAAATAATATTTTAACAAAAAAAGGAATTAAATAATACAAATTAATAAATGATAATGTCGGAGTTAAAAATATAATTAAATTAATCAAATGCCAAATTGCAGGGAATATTGACTGTCTAACTGAATAATGATAAGAAGTACTTGTATGCCTGAATTTTTGGTTTATAAAAGCTGCGTAGGTACTTTTAGTTGTACTATAAACGTATGAATCGTTTGCTTGCATAATTTGTATATTCGCTTTATTATTTATTGCTTCTCTTAATAATAAATCGTCATCCCCGCTTAAAGTATCTTGTAATTTACTAAAGCCGTTTATTTTTTCGTAAAAAGATTTTTTAAAGCATAAATTTCTTGCTACTGCAGTATATGGTAATTTAAGGTTTACCGAAACAATTGTTAGTATTATAGTTCTTAAATTTTCGAAGCATGCAACTTTATTAATAATGTTGTTATTCTGAATAAACGGAGAAATTCCGATAATGAATTCAGCTTTTGAATTTATTTGTTTATTAATTTCGATCAACCAATTTGGATTTACTATACAATCGGAGTCAGTAATAACAATATTATCAAATTTTGAAGCATTAATTCCTGCATCTATTGCTCCTTTTTTTCCGTTGTAGTTTTTCGCTTTTGCAAGTAGATAAAACATATTAGAAATATTTTTAATTTGGTTGAGAATGATTAATTTAGTATCATCTTTGGAATTATCATCCACAAATATTACTTCAAAATCTTCTTTTGGATAGTTTATTTTCTTTAATGATTCAATAAGATTCTTTATATTTAAGCCCTCATTTTTTGAGGCTATTATGATAGTGAATTTGTTAAATTTTTTATCAATTGAATCACTAAGTCTACTCTTATTGAAAATAAAAATAGATAGATTTAAAATTATGAGGATTAATGTAATTATAATTATTATTGTCATAATGGCTAAATTAAATTAACAATTATAAGGATTTTTTTTGAAAACGTTTAAAAATAAATATAATGAAAATAGAATAATTGCTCTATGGGCTTTCAGTGAATCTATTTTAGGAGGATTTTTTCATTTATTCAAGATACCCGTAACAGGACTAATTATAGGGGGACTTGCAATAATTTTCTTAAGTCTTTTATCATATAATAATATGGATAAAAAAAGCATATTAAAAGGAACTTTAATAGTATTAATTATAAAATTTGTAATTAGTCCATATACTCCTATAAATGCTTTTTTTTCTGTAGCTATTCAGGGATTTTTGTGTTATTTCTTTTCAATTGTTTTTAATGGTAAGTATTTTAGAATCTTTGGTTTCGCTTTATCTTCAATGATTGTTTTTTCATTGCAGAAATTATTATTTATACAGATTTTGTTTGGGAATTCGCTTTGGGAAGCGATAGATTCTTATATGTTGTTTATTTCCAAACAATTTGGTTATACAAATAATGATATTAACATTAGTATTTTCATAATTGCGTTTTATATTTCAATTCATGTTTTATCCGGGATAATATTTAGCATTATATCCATAAAAATAATTGATGATTTACAAAATGAAGAAAAATTAGATTATGAAAAATTTAGTATAAACGAAGCTGAATTATTTGATAAAATAGAGAAAAAACAAAAAAACAAAACTAAACAACTTTTATTAACTTTCTTAATACTTGTTGTAATCGGTATTTCATATTTTATTAAACCTGAGGAAAAGTTTTATAATTATATAATAGTTTTAATACGTTTTATTTCGATATTCTTTTTATGGGCTTATATTGTTGCTCCGTTATTAACAAAATTAGCTTCACTATTTTTATCAAAAAAACAAAATGTATATAAAAATGAAGTTAATACAATTATAGACAGTTTCGGAAATATAAAAAAGTTAGCTAATGTTATTTGGACTGATGTTAAAAATGAGTTAGGTGTATTAAAATATATAAAATTCATTAGAAGTTTAATAGTCATTTTTATTAAGGAAAATTGATGGGATTGATTCTTTTTACCGATAAAATAAACTCCGGGAAATCTGAAATCCTTAATGAACTTAGCGATAAATCAACAAATTACGACGGATTTATTCAGTTCAAAAAAGACAATGATAGGTATATTAAATATTTGGATTCCAAAGTAATAGAAAAATTTTCTAGTAATCAGAATGATTTATATGAGAGTATAAAAATCGGCAATTTTTTATTTAGAAAGGACATTTTTAGTCAGCTAAATACAAAAATTCGTAGTTCAACAGATAGAACGTCATTCAAACAATTTGTTATTGATGAGTGGGGTTTATTAGAAATGAACGGAGCCGGATTAAATTGCGGAATTGACTTATTGATGAATAATAAATTATATAATAAAAACAACTATTTGATAATAATTCGTGATTGGTTGTTTCAGAATTTTATTGATAGATATAATTTAAATGATAATGATTTTATAAAATGCAATATGCAAAACATAAGAAATGTATTAAATAATTGTTAATATTTTATTTTTTTATTAGATCAATTATTAATATATTAATAAGATATTTTGATATTATTAAGGTGAAAAATGAATACTTGGAAATGGGAAATTGAGAATGAAGAATTCTTAAAAAACACTATTAAGAGATGTAAAGAAAAGGGGATTATTTTACCCAAATTTAGTGAATTACAAAACCCTGAAACAATTAATAAAAAGATTATTGAAAAATTAAAAGGTATAAGTAAGGAAGAAACTCATCCGTTAAACTTATTTAGAATAAATTGGCAAAATGATCTAAATACCGGTGGAATAGGGGAAATTAATTATTTCGAAATACCAAAAGAAATTACAGAAATTAAAGCAAGAGTTATCGGACTTGTCGGATCAACTTTTCCAACTGGAGCACACAAAGTAGGTGCAACCTATGGCTGCTTGGCTCCTTATTTAGTTACAGGTAGATTTAACCCAGAATATCATAAAGCTGTTTGGCCATCAACCGGAAATTATTGTAGAGGAGGAGCTTTTAATTCGGTTTTATTATCAGTTCATGCCGTTGCAATATTACCCGAAGAAATGAGTAGAGAAAGATTTGAATGGTTAGGAAGTATGGGTGCAGAGATTTATGCTACTACCGGATGTGAAAGTAACGTAAAAGAAATTTATGATAAGTGTCATGAATTAGAAGCTAATAGCGATGAATATTATATATTTAATCAATTTGACCAATTCGGAAACTCAATTTGGCATTACACAGTAACCGGAAAAATGATTGAACGAGTTTTTGAAAGTATAAAAAAAGAGGGGCAAAAACTATCTGCATACGTTAGTGCAACAGGTTCTGCCGGCACTATTGCCGCCGGTGATTATCTGATTGATAAATATAAAGACGTTAAAATATTGGCATCAGAAGCCTTACAGTGCCCTACAATCTTATATAACGGATTTGGTGCTCATAGGATAGAAGGGATTGGAGATAAACACATCCCTTGGATTCACAATGTTAAAAATATGGATTCTGCCGTTGCGATTGATGATAATCATCCAATTTCTGTTATGAGACTTTTTAATGAAGAAGCAGGTAAAGAATATTTGAGTGGTCTTGGTGTTGATGAGGTTGCAATTGAAAAACTTCATTTACTTGGAGTTTCAAGTATTTCGAATTTAATTTCAGCTATTAAAATGGCAAAGTATTATGAGTATAACGAAAATGACATTATTTTTACTGTTTTTACGGATTCTATGGATATGTATAAAAGTAGAATAATTGAACAAAATGAAATTAATGGTGTATATACAAAAGAGCAAGCCGCCATCGATTTTAATGTTGTTCTTAAAAATCAGAATACTGAACATTTTAAAGAATTGACATATTATGATAAAAAAGCAGTGCATAATTTAAAGTACTTTACATGGGTTGAACAACAAGGAAAAACACCTGAAGAATTGAATGACCAATGGTATGATAAAGAATATTGGTCATCACGTTATAATTCTGTTCAAAAATGGGATGAACTTATAGAAAGCTTTAACAAAGAAGTCGGATTAACAATTTAACTGGTTATTAAATGAAAGTACTCAAAAATGTTTTTCTGAATACTATAGAAAACAAAATTAAATTAGTTGATATAATATTTGATGATACTATAAAATATATTAATAATATTACCGGAGAAATTAATTGGGATGACATAGCCTCAATTGAAAAAAAGAATAAATTTATTGAAAACATTGCAACTAAAACATATCCTGATTTTATAGAAATTGACGGGAATTATAATTTAGTTATATATGGTTCTCTAGATACTCATGTTCATTTTAATACTCCGGGATATGAACACAGAGATGATTTTGAGCACGCATCACATGCCGCCGCCGCAGGTGGGGTTACAACAGTAATTGATATGCCTTGTACATCTGTTCCTCCCGTGGTTTCAGTTAAAAATCTTATATTAAAACGAGAAGCCTTAATTGGAAGAAGTCGTATTGATTATGCTTTTTGGGGAGGGATAAGCAGTAATAATGCTGACAAAAATAATACAATTAAAAAGAATTTGGAATATTTAATTGCCGAAGGTGTTCCCGGTTTTAAGATTTATACAATTTCAGGAATGAACACATTTAAAGATTTAAGCTACATTGAAATTGAAAACATTGCTGAAATAATGAAAAAAATGAAAAGTATGATAGCTGTTCATGCCGAAGATAAAATGTTCATTAAATCCAAAATGGCAGAGTTCCAATTTAAAAACAGAACAGATTGGCAAGCTTATTGTGAAGCCAGAGGAGTTGAAGCAGAAGTTAAAGCCGTAAAAAAATTAATTGATATAGCTAAAAAACATAGTACAAAAATTCATATAGTTCATTTAAGTACAAAAGAGGCTACCGATTTAATTAGAAGAGCAAAAAGTTCAGGTGTGAATATTACTGTTGAAACTTGCCCGCATTATTTATACTTTACGCAAAAAGATTTCGAGAACAAAAATATTAGAAATTTTTTAAAAACTGCTCCTCCGGTGAAGTATGAAGAAGATAAACTAGGACTTTGGGAAGGTGTAAAAGATGGTACTATTGATTTTATAACAACAGACCATGCCGGTTGTGATCCTATGATTGAAAAAATGTCTTCAAATTATTTTGAAGTATATGGCGGCATTCCGGGCGTTCAACATAGAGTTCCTTTTTTATTTTCTTTCGGATTTTTAGATGGAAAAATTACATTAGAAAAAACAGTAAATCTACTTAATCCTTATAATCACTTTATTTTTGAAAACAAAGGGATACTAAAAGAAGGTTTTGATGCGGATTTTGCAATAATTAATTTGTGGGAAAAACAAAATATAACTTATTCTAATATGTTCTCAAAAGGGAAATACACTCCTTTTGAAGGTGTTGAAATTAAAGTCACTGTCAAAAAAACAATCTTACGCGGTGAGCTCATTTTTGATCATGAAAATAAAAAAAATGAGAATCGAGAAAAATTAGGAAAATTTCTTAAAGTTGTTGCATAATTATGAAAAATCTAATTTTAAAAAATGGATGGATTTTAAAAGAGATAAATGAGAACTTAGAACCATTTTTTTGTAATATTGTTATTGAAAATGGTTTAATTTTTGAATATAACGAGAAATTTCATAATGATGGTTATGAAGTTCTGGATTTAGGCGGACGGTTTATTACAAGTCCATTGACTAATTTTCATGAACATATATATTCAAAACTGGCAAAAGGATTTGCGATTAATTCAGATATGGAAAATTTTGCAAAAATCCTATCTGATTATTGGTGGAAAGAAGACTTATGTTTATCCGAAGAAAGCGTTTATTATAGCTCCTTATTAACCGGAATAGATTCAATTAAAAACGGAGTGGGTTATCTATTTGATCATCATTCGTCTCCGAATTTTATTAAAGGTTCATTGAACATAATATCTGAAGTTTTGAATTCATTAGGATTAAATAACGTGCTTTGTTATGAGATTTCTGATCGAAACGGAAAGGTTAAAACAGAGGAAGCTTTAATTGAAAACTTCGAATTTATTTCTAAAAACTATCCTACATCAAAAGGGATGATTGGATTACACGCATCTTTTACTATTGATGATTTTACTCTCGAAAGAGTATCAGAATTGAATAAAGATTTAAACTCAGGTATTCATGTTCATATTTGTGAAGGGGAAGATGATAGACTCCTTTCTGTTAAAAAGTATGGTAAGACACCACTTCAAAGATTTTTAGATTATAACCTTTTAAATGAAAAAAGCATTTTAGCACATGGTGTAAAACTAAATTCTGCAGAAATATCGATATTGAATGAAATGAATGTTTCAATGGCATTAAATATTGATTCAAATCTCAACAATTCAGTAGGTATTCATAATTTCAATTCACTTCAACGTACTAAATTACTTTTAGGTACTGACGGTATGCACTCAAATATGCTAAAAAGTTTAAAGAATTTCTTTTTAATTTTAAGATCATTTGGGTTATCTTTTGAAAATAGTTTTAGATTTATTAAAAATATTTATAATAATAGTAATAAATTTTTAAATAAATACTTTTCAACCACAAAATTAAGTTACGGCGAATCTGCGGATCTGGTAGTTTGGGATTATATTCCTTCAACCCCTGTAACATCCGAAAATATATGGGGACATGTTATTTACGGAATGACAGAAAGTAGAGCAAAACACTTTTTAAAAAACGGTGAATTTTTAATGAAGAACTTTGAACTGCCAAATATAGATGAAGATAAAATTAATTATGAGGCTAAAAAAGCTTCATTAGATTTATATAACAAATTTAGTGAAATAGGTTAATATGGAAGAATTTAGCTATGTCGGTAAATCAATAATTCGTGAAGACGGATATAGTAAAGTAGCAGGATATGCAAAATATGCAGACGACTACAGTTACCCAAATATGCTTTTTGGTTTACCAATTAGAATTAATGCTACTGCAGCAATAATAAATAATATAGATTTTACAGATATATTAAAAGCTCCCGGTTTATTTGATATAATAACAAATCAAGACATTCCCGGGGCAAAAAAAGTAGGTGCAATTGTAAAAGATCAACCGATTTTTTCTGATTCAGTTGTAAAAACTTGTGGAGACGTAATAGCATTATTAATAGGGAATGATGAGGAAATTCTTAGCGAATTAGTTAAAAAAGTAAAAATCGATTATTCAATAGTTAATCCTCTATTAGATGCTGAGGAAAGCTTGTCGGAGCATGCTCCGTTAATTCATCCGGAATTAGGTAGCAACTTAATTGTACATTACCCATTAAGAAAAGGGAACGTAGATGAAGGATTTAAAAACAGTGATTATCTTTTAGAACAGACATATACTACAGGTTATCAGGAGCACGCATATTTAGAACCTGAATGTGTTATTGCAATTCCTGGAGCACGAGGAAATGATGTTGAAATAATTGGGAGCATTCAAAATCCGTTTACTTGTCGAAATATAGTTGCGGCAGTTTTAGGAATCCCATTAACTAGCGTTAGAATTAAGCAAGCAACTTTGGGTGGTTCTTTCGGTGGTAAAGATGATACAATGAATATCCTTTCTGCTAGAGCAGCTGTTGCAGCATTAAAACTGAGAAGACCAATAAAGATAAAATATTCACGCGAAGATAGTATTTTAGAGTCATACAAACGTCACCCATATAAAATGCATTATAAGGTTGGATATAGTAAAGACGGAAAAATAAATGCAATGAAAATAGACCTTTTGGCAGATGGGGGAGCATATGCATCCATGTCGCCTTTTGTTACTTGGAGAAGCGTTGTACAAGCAACCGGACCGTATGAAGTACCCAATGTTTGGACAGATGTAAAAGCTGTTTACACAAATAATCCATATACAGGTGCATTTCGTGGATTTGGTTCACCTCAACCAATTTTTGCTCAAGAGCAAATTATGGATGAAATAGCATTAAAGTTAAACATCTCCCCATATGATATTCGTAAAATTAATGGTTTTAGACAAAATTCAGAAACAGCAAGCGGACAGGTATTAGATAACCATGATGTTAATTTACTTAACATACTTGATTACGCAAATGAAATTACTGATTTTGAAAATAAGTGGAAAAGTTATAAAAAACAAACCAGAGTAAATTTTGTATTAAATGACAAGAAAGACCAAGATAGCATTATATTAAAACCGCATGAGTTTATCAACCCCGAAGATGAATTTAGAAAAGGAATAGGTCTTTCCATAAGTTATAGGGGTTGTTCGTTAGGAGCAGAAGGAATTGATGCTGCTGCAGCGTATATCTCAATTCAAAAAGATGGGAGCATTTATTTGTCTTGTGGTTTAGCTGAAAACGGTCAGGGAATGAGAACTACGTTTCAAATAATTACTGCTGAAATTCTGGGTATTTCACCTGAAAATATTTTCTATTTAGATCATGATACTGCTATAATTCCTGATAGTGGACCTACAGTAGCGTCAAGAAGTACATTAATGGGAGGCGGAGCAGTAAAAGATGCTGCTACAAAAATTAAAAATAGACTCATAGATTATTTAATTAAAACTTACTCCCTCAGTTCCGATGCAAAAATAAAATTTATTGACAATAAAGTATATTATGATTTATTGACTAATAAGTATTTGGAATTTAAAGAGTTAATTAATAAAGCTTATAGCAATGGTTTAAGTTTAGCTGCTTTAGGTTGGTATAAGGGTCCTAGCGTGCATTGGGATGAGCACGAAGGTACCGGATCAGCATATTTTACTTATGTTTATGGCTGTCAGGTCGCAGAAGTTGAGATTAATACTATAACTGGTGCTGTAAGAGTTGAAAAAATAACTGCTTTACATAATTGTGGTAAAGTAATAAATAAAATTGGTGCTGAAGGTCAAATATACGGTGGTGTATCACAAGGAGCAGGATATGCATTATGGGAACAACTGAGTGATGTCTCTGGATACATCAAAGATTTAAATTATGATAATTATTTAATACCTACAAGTTTGGAAATAGAAAATATTGAAGCTCATTTTATTGAAGGAGATGACCCATTCGGCGCTTGGGGAGCAAAATCTTTAGGTGAACCTACATTAGAATTAACTTCTGCAGCTATAGCAAATGCTGTTACATGTGCTACCGGTAATAGGTATTTTAATTTACCATTAACTATTGAAGAAGTAAAAATAAAAGAAAAGCTATCTCCAAATTCACTTAATAGGGGGAGTTTATAAATGTTTGCTAATATTAATTACATCGATTGTAAAAACTTCGAAGAAGCCTTTGATAATTTATCTTTAAATTCAAATAGAACTGCAATAATTGCCGGCGGAACAGACGTAATAATAGGAATACGTAACAACTCATCTAGATTCAAAGACGTTAATCTTATTATTGATTTGAAATCCATACCAAAAATTTCCGAAATTAAAGAAACTGAAGTAGAAATTCTTATTGGTTCGTTTTCAACTTTTACAAGTATTTTTGAAAATAATTTAATCAAAAAGTATTTCCCTTTATTAGTTGATGCAGTATCACAAATTGGGAATTTACAAGTTAGAAACCGTGCTACAATAGGGGGGAATATTGTTAACTGTGCACCGTGTGCTGATTCCGTACCGCCATTGTTAGTGTATAATGCAGAAGTTGTTATTCGTAATAGTAATGGTTCCTTTAGAATTCCTTTATCTGAGTTTTTAATTTCTCCTTATAAAACCAAATTGAAACATAATGAAATTTTAGAAGCAATAGCATTGCCTATTCCACAAGATAACTATAAAGGTAAATTTATAAAACTTGGGAAAAGAAAAGGGGTTGCAATCAGTCGTCTTACTTTTGCTATATTGTTGGATATTGTTGAAAATAAAATTAATACTTTAAAAATTGCTAGCGGAGCTATAACGCCTATTGCAACTAGATTTAATGAAATCGAAGAAAAATATATTTATTCAACTCCTAACGATACAACATTAATTAATCTAGTTACTGATGTGGCATCATCAATTTTAAGTAAAACTGGAATACGTTGGTCTTATCCATATAAGCTACCTGTATTTCAACAATTATTATTCACAGAATTAAAGAAGTTAATAAAATGAAAGAAAAAATAAGACTTAAATTAAACGGTAAACAATTTGAATTTGAAATTTCTAAAAATAAAAGACTTTTAGATTTTTTAAGGGACGATTGCAATTTATTAAGCGTAAAAGAGGGATGCGGAATTGGTGAATGCGGAGCATGCACTATTTTAGTTAACAATTTAGCAGTAAATAGCTGTCTTCTGTTAGCCACTCAGATTTCCGATACTGAAATTTATACTATTGAAGGGTTGAATGAGATTGAACAATTTAAGATCCTTCAACAAAACTTTCTGAAGAACGGAGCAGTTCAATGCGGTTTCTGTACTCCAGGAATGTTAATTTCTGCATATGCCTTATTACTAAAGAATAAAAATGCAACTATTGCCGAAATTAAAGAAGCTATTAGTGGCAACTTATGCCGCTGTACCGGATATGTACCAATCATTAACGCAATTAAAGAGACTATAGAAAATTGAATATGGAAAAACTATTAACAAATTTTTTTGGATTGACAACAGTAAATCCACTTTTTACAGCAGCAGGTCCAACAGCTGCAAATTACGATCTTTTAAAAAAAGCAATTGAGGGCGGAGCAGGGGGAATTGTAACAAAAACAATTAGCGTAAAACCGGCAAAAGTTCCCGTTCCAAATATTTTTTCAACTGCTCCCGGAAGTTTAATTAATGCGGAACTTTGGTCAGAATATGATTATAAGTATTTTGTTGATGAAGAACTTCCAAAAATAAAATCACTCGGAGTTCCAGTCATATTATCTATGGGGTATACCCCCGATGATATGCTCGAATTAGGGTCATATCTTAAATATAATAAAAACTTTGATGCTGTAGAATTTTCTATACATTACGTTAGTAAAGATATTTCAAATATTACAGATATAGCTTCTTCTATTAAAGAGAATATAGACGTCCCTATTATTGCAAAGTTTAGCCCTTCTATAGGTGATATTGCAGGATTAGTAAATGCATTAGATCCGATTGTAGACGGATTCGCCGGAATTAATAGTGTGGGTCCGACATTTGATTTTGATATTGATTCGTTGAAACCTTATATGGGGAGCAATGACGGTAGAGGTTGGTTATCAGGCAGGGCAATCTTACCTATTGGGTTACACTTTGTAGCCACAATTGCAGCAAATACTAATAAACCGGTTTTTGGTGTTGGCGGTATCCGAACTGCCGAAGATGTTATTAAATACTTAATGGCTGGAGCAAGTTCTGTTCAAATATGCTCCCATGCTATTTTAAATGGTCCAAATGTATACGAAAAAATAAGTAAAAATATTGTTAAGTGGTTAGAAAAAAGTGGGTATAATAATTTGGATGAGATTAGAGGATTAATGACAAATTATAAAGCAACAAAAGTAAACTATTTACTCGAAGAACCTGAGATTAAACCTGTTTGGAACGAAGAAAATTGTAATTTGTGTAAGAGTTGTGCCACAGTATGTGCACATGAAGCCATAAGCTTTGAAGCAAAAAAATTATTAATTGATTATACAAAATGCGTTAGTTGCGGATTATGCACTACTACATGTCCGCATGAAGCATTAGAACTTAGTAACTTAAATATTTGAGGTAAAAAATGAATATTAACATCGAACAAGTAAAAGCACTTGTTGAGGAAAACAAACAATTAATTGCTAATGAGATAAAAAAAATAATAAGTATTAAAAGTTATAGCGGAGATGAAGGAGAATTAGTAGAATATTTAATTAGTAGAATGGAAACCTATAATTTTGATGAATTTAAACATGACTCATTAGGTTCTGCTATTGGGAAAATTGGAGACGGTAAAATCAAAATTATGTATGATGCCCATATCGATACGGTTCAAGTTACTGAATCAGAAGATTGGGAGTATCCTCCATTTGAAGGGAAAATAATTGACGGAAAAATTTATGGAAGAGGTGCAGTTGATGAAAAACCTGCTATGGCAGGATATTTAATTGCAGGAAAAATAATTAAAGAATTATTTAAAGATGAGGAACTTCCTTTTACATTGTATGTAGTTGGATCATGCTTGGAAGAAGATGTTGACGGATATCCTTTAACTCATATAATGGAAACGGAAAAAATTGTTCCTGATTTTGTAGTTCTTGGTGAACCGACAGATTTAACTGTTTTTAGAGGACAACGTGGTAGAATGGAAATTAAGATGACTACCTACGGTAAATCAGCACACGGAGCACATAATCAAAAAGGAATTAATGCCGTTTACAAAATGTCCAAAATAGTTAATGAAATAGAAAAGTTAGATTCCAAACTACCGATAAAATCACCGTTAGGTAAAGGATCTATAACAGTTTCAAATATTAGGTCAGAAGCGCCTTCAATGTGTTCAGTTCCGGATAAATGTCAGATTCATATTGATAGAAGAATGACAGTAGGAGAAAATGAAGAGACTGTAATCGCTGAATTGAAAGAAATTGCAAAATCTGTTGATGTTGATGCTGATGTATTTGTACCTGTTTTTTCGGGTAAGGGTTGGACAGGTTTGGATTTTACAAACAAAGCATATTTTCCGACATGGTACTATGAAGAAGAGCATGATATTGTAAAATCAGGTTTAGAAGCGGCTTCAATTGCACTAGAAAAAGAAGCAAAAAGTAGTTTCTGGAGCTTTTCAACTAACGGTGTTTCAGTAGCCGGAATGAGAGGAATTCCAACTATCGGATTTGCTCCCGGCGATGAAAGTTTAGCTCATTCATCAAAAGAATTTATTGTTTTAGAAGACTTATATAAAGCAGTTATATTTTACACATTATTCCCATTTATTTTATCAAAAAATTTAGTTAAATAGAGGAGAAAATTTTATGGTTACTAATTTAAAAGGAAAACACTTTTTAACATGTGATACATGGACAAAGCAAGAATTAGATACAGTATTTGAAACATCATTTGATTTAAAGAAAAAATTTGCACGTGAAGAACCAACAGTTTTATTACCTAATAAAACTTTGTTTATGATTTTCTTTGAACAATCTACTCGTACTCGTAATAGTATGGAAGCCGGTATGACCCAACTTGGCGGACATGCTCATGATTTAACAGCAGATAAAATGCAAATTTCGCATGGTGAGGCTCCAAAAGATACAGCTATAATTTTATCTAGAATGGGACACGGAATTGCTTCTAGAAACTGTTTTTATGGCATAGGAAATAAGTATTTAAATGAGATGGCTGCACATTCAAAACGTCCTATAATGTCATTGCAAGATGATGTTTATCATCCGTTTCAAGGATTGGCAGATTTAATGACAATATTTGAACATTTCGGCAAAGATCCCAAAGGATTAAAAGTAACTGTTTCTTGGGCTTATGCAGACACTCATTCAAAACCTTTATCTGTTCCTCAGACTCAAATATTATTATTTCCAAGATACGGGATCGACGTAACTGTTGCTCATCCAAAAGAATTTCCTTTATCAAAAAATATTGTTGAAAAAGCAAAACTTAATGCGGAAAAAACAGGCAGCAAGTTAACTTTTACAAATGATATGGATGAAGCTTTTGAAGGAGCACATATTGTAATACCAAAAAATTGGGGTGGTTTTGGATTTTATGATGAAGATTATTATTTACAAAATGAAACCGAATGTAAAAAAGAGATGAAATCCAATTTAGAGAAGTATCATGATTGGATTTGTGACGAAAAAAGGATAAAGCTTGCTGATAAAAATGTTAAACTAATGCATGCTTTACCTGCTGATAGGGGAAATGAAGTAACCGATGAAATTTTAGATAACCCTGAAATTTCAATTGTTTTCGATGAGGCTGAAAATAGATTGCATACTGCAAAAGCCATTATGTCACTAACAATGTAAAAATATGCATTATCTATATACTTGTACGGATTGTAATAAACAATTTAATTCTGATTATATAGAAGATAATGATATTTATCTTTGTCCCGAGTGCGGAGCATTACCCAAAAATGCTCCGTTAAAGGGCGTTTTAGAAGTAAATTATGATTTTGATTTTATTAAAAAAAAATATCCGAGAGAAGTATCATTTGAAAAGTTGAGTTCTAATCTGGAATCAATACCTTATTTATTTCCTCTTCTATTCGAAAATAATTTTCTTAAGGGTATCTCTGAACTTAAAAAGGAAAAAATTAAATTAACATCCATTTTTACTACCGTTGAATATAAAAAAAACAGGTTATATCTATTAGATGATTCAAGAAATCCTACTTTTTCTTTTAAGGATAGAGCCTCGGTACTAGTTGCTATAAAAGCAATTCAATTAGGAAAAAATAGTGTAATTTGTGCTTCTACAGGCAATGCCGGATCTTCGATAGCCGGAATTTGTACTAAGTTGGGATTGAAATCTGTAATTTTTGTACCCGAAAAAATTCCGATTCCGAAGAAGTTACAGATAGAGATGTATGGTGCGGATTTAATTAAAGTTAACGGAGATTACGATTATGCTTTTGATTTGAGTTTATTGTTTACCGAAAAACTTAAAATGTATAACAGAAACACTGCATATAATCCTTTAACTATCGAAGGAAAGAAGACTGCAGCTTATGATATATTTAATAGATTCAAAGAAGAAGGAATACCTAATAAAATCATTATTCCTGCCGGTGACGGAGTAATAGTAGGCGGTTTGTATAAAGGATTCAAAGATTTGCTAAATCTTGAACTTATTGAACGATTGCCGGAGTTTATTGTTGCTCAACCAGCAAACGGATGCGCCATAATTGACTATTTGGAAACAGGAACTTTTACCTATAAAAATTCTGAAACAATTGCAGATAGTCTGAGTGCAGGTGCACCAAGAAACTTATATATGGCAGTTAGGGCAATTAAAGAATCAAACGGAATTGGAATAAGAATTGAAGACGATCAATCTTTACAATATCAAAGAGTATTAAGCAGTAAATATGGAATTCTTGTTGAACCGGCTGCTTCAATAACGCTTGCTGCATACGATAAATTATTAGAATCCAATTATATTACTAAGAATGATAAAGTTTTACTTTTATTAACCGGAAATGGTTTAAAGGATACTAAGTCATTTGAGAAATATGCAAATAAAGACGTAATATATTCTGAATTAGACTTATATGGTCATTTTGGAATTGAAAAATGACAAATAATATCGATTGTATAATATTAGCAGCTGGTCTATCAAGTAGAATGAAAAGTTTTAAGCCGCTAATGTTATACAATGGTTTTACTTTTATAGAAACAATTATTAATAAAGTTATTAACCACGTTAATAAAGTTATAATAGTAACAGGTTATAATTCAGAAAAAATCGAACATCTTTTAAATCTCAAATATAAAGACAAAAATGTTTTTACGGTATTTAATCCAAATTATAATGATTCAATGTTTTTATCATTGCATAAGGGAATTGAATTATTAGAATTAAATCATTTTGCTCTTTATCATTTTGTTGATCAGCCTACAATTCCTGAAGAATTTTATCCATTTTTTTTATCTCAAATTGATGAGAAAAGTGCAATAATTCAGCCTAAATTTAATGACAAAAAAGGACATCCTTTATTATTTAGTTTTAATTTTTGCAAACATTTATTAAATTCAGATATAAATTCTAATCTTAAAACTGAAATGGAAAAATTTGAAAACAAGAAAAAATATTGGAATTGTGAGTATGAACAAATTCTAAAAGATTTTGATACTATGGAAGAATATAAAACAATTAAGGATAACTAAATATGGATATGATAAATAAGATAAATGAGTTAAAGAGAACGAATAAAAACTTTTGTGTTGCAACAATAGTAAAAACTACGGGATCTACTCCGGGAAAAGTTGGTTTCAAATATTTGACTCTTGAAGACGGAACCGCATTTGGTACTATTGGCGGCGGAGAAATTGAAGTTAGAGTTTTTGAAGAATGTAAGAAGAGAATAAAGGATAAAAAATCTATTCTAAAGGAGTACATACTTACGGATAAACCGATAGAAGAATTGAATGATTCTGAAGTAGTACCAATGATGTGTTCTGGAAAATTATGGATATTTTATGAAGTATTTTGCTCAAAATATACTGTTTATATTTTTGGAGGTGGACATGTCGGAAAGGAATTAACATATTTTCTAAAACCATTAAACTTCAATACAGTACTGATTGATAATAGACCGGAAATAGCAACTAAAGAATATAATAGTTATGCAGATGATGTGATTTTAGGTGATTATGACAGTTTTACATCTAGTTACGAATTCAATGAGAATTCTTTTTTTGTCATATTAACTCATGGTCATAGCTTTGATTATATAGTTGCAAAAAATATTATTGCACGAGATATTAAGGCAAAATATATTGGTGTAATAGCAAGTCAAATAAAGGCTAATAAACTTAAAGAGATGTTAAAGGAAGAAATTGGGGAAAGAACTGAGATTAATAACATAAATTCTCCTATAGGACTAGCAATAGGCGGAGAAACAGCTTCTGAAATAGCATTATCCATTGCAGCCCAAATGCAATCATACATTTATAATTAAATCAATTAAGGTATAAAATGGGTATTAAACGCAGCGAGTTAAGAGTTGATGCCGTTGAAAAACTTAACGGTGAAGCAAAGTATATAAGAGACGAGAAAATTGAGAACCTGATATTCGGTACAACAATTCGCAGTTCAATTTCTCACGGAAATATAAAATCAATTAAATTTGACGATAACTTTGATTGGAAAGAATTTACTATCATCGATTATCGAGACATTCCCTTTAATCATGTTGCATTTTTGGAATTTGATATGCCGTTTTTAGTTGAGAAAACTGTTAAATACTTGGGTGAACCTATTTTACTTATTGCAAATAAAAACAAGGATATGTTAAAAATAGCGCATAAACATATTTTTATTGAATATGAAGAATTGCCTGCAGTTTATAATATTAGAGAGTCCGAAAATTCCGAAGCAAAAATTTATAAAGAGAATAATATTATAAAAGAAATTCATATTAATAAAGGGAACATTGAAGTAGCAAAAAAGAATTCTACAAAAGTTATAAAATTAAGTACTAAAACAGGATTTCAAGAGCATCTGTATCTTGAACCTCAAGGATTAATAGCAATACCGGAAGAAAATAGAATAGTAATAAAAGGTTCTATGCAATGCCCATACTATATCAAAAATGCATTGGAAAAAATGTTTGAAAATAAATATAAAATTACTATTATTCAATCTACCACGGGAGGTGCTTTTGGAGGGAAAGAAGATTTTCCGTCTTTATTAGGCGGACATGCCGCACTATTAGCAATAAAAGCAAATAGACCCGTAGCTATGTTTTATGATAGGGAAGAAGATATTTTGTTTACTACAAAAAGACATCCTTCTGAAGCAGATTATACAGTATATGTAAAAGATGACGGAAAAATTGAAGGCTTAGAATTAGATTTTTATCTTGACGGCGGAGCATATTCTACTTTATCTACAGTAGTTCTTTCTCGCGGGGCATTAACGTCAGCGGGCTGTTACTTTATTCCGAACGCAAAAATTACAGCTAAGGCGTTAGCTACTAACACCGTTCCGAGCGGTGCATTCAGAGGATTTGGCGGACCTCAGGCAGTTTATGGAATTGAAATGCTTATTGAAAAAATAGCCCTGGAATTGAATTTACAGCCGCTTGCAGTAAGAAAAGTAAATTTAATTGAACAAGGAATGGAAACAATTACATCACAAAAACTGCTTTATAGTGTTTCATCTACTCTAACTTTAGAAGATGTTCTAAAAATGAGTGATTATCAAAATAAATTTGACGAGTACAAAATAAATAACAAAAATATTGTTGAAAAATTAAAAACCGGTTTGTACCCAAAAACAGAAGAAGATGAAAAATTAAAAGGAATCGGACTTGCATTATCAGTACACGGTGCAGGTTTTACCGGAACTGGTGAAAACAAGATACATGGAAAAATTAAAGTTGAAGTAAATAAGGATGGGGAAGTTGAAATTTTTACTGCTCAAACAGAAATGGGACAAGGCGAAAAGACAACTTTTAGAAAAATGTTAGCAGATGCGTTGTCTGTGAATATTAAAGATGTATTATTATCAGAAGTTAACACAGATTTAGTACCAGATAGTGGTCCTACTGTTGCCTCTCGTTCAACGATGGTTATAGGTAGTTTACTTATTGATGCAGCCGAAGAAATAATAAAAAGGTTATTACATGCTATTAACTTGAAACATCATGCTAGTTTTGAATATAAAGAAGGTTATTTTTATTCAGGAGACGTAATAATTCCTTTTAAAGAAGCTGCAAAAGAGATTGCCGGCGAAGCTATTTATAAAGAATATTCACATCCTCCATTAATTAAATTTGATGATATAAATTATATAGGCGATGCATATCCTGTTTTTTCTTGGGCTGCAAGTGTTGCCGAAATAATTGTTGATCCTATCACATTTGAATGTAAAGTTGTTAATTTTTATACTTCTCATGATATCGGAAAAGCAATAAACCATGATCAAGCTATTGCTCAAATTCAAGGCGGATGTTTACAAGGAATAGGATACGCATTATATGAACGAACCGAAATAAAAAACGGCAAATTTGATGTAAGCGGATTTAACGATTATATTATTCCTACATTAACAGATACTCCAAATTTTGAAGTTAATATAATTGAAAATTATTATCCGTTTGGTCCTTTTGGAGCAAAGGGGTTAGGAGAATTGCCTCTCGTTGGTGCTTCTCCTGCTGTTGCTGCAGCTTTTTGGATGATTTTTGAAAAAGAGTTTAATAAAATTCCGATATTACCTGAAGATATATTCGAAAAAGTAATTTACGAGGAAAAACATGAAAATTGAGTTTAGATTAAATAATAATGAAGTTAGTGTTGATATAAATCCTAAAACAAGATTACTTGATTTATTAAGAGATAATTTTGAATTAACTAGTATTAAAGAGGGTTGCGGAAAGGGTGAATGCGGTGCTTGTACTGTTTTTTTAGAAGGTAAAAGAGTGAATTCGTGCTTAGTACCGGCATTTCAAGTTATTGGAAAAAATGTTATTACTCTTGAATATGTAAAAACATGGGATTCATATAAATTATTAGAGACTTCATTCTTGGAAAACGGAGCAGTGCAATGTGGTTTTTGTATTCCTGGTTTTATTATGTCTACAATATCTTTATTTAATGAATCCAATGAAAAATTAACCAAAACAAGTATTGAGGAAGGTTTAGGCGGCAATATATGCAGATGCACGGGATATTCCAAAATTGTTGATGCCATATATTCTTTTACTGAAAACAGTAATTTTATTTGCAAATTAAATTCGGAATTTAAAAATGAAAACCGATAATGAAATTATAATTTTACAACCTAGAAATTTAATAGAACTAGACTCTATGCTATTGCATTCTGATAAAAATTTTCAATTTATCGGAGGTGGAACAGATTTGCTTGTTCAAGATGAAAAATGGGAATCCTATAAAAATATAATTGATTTAAAAAGTGTTAAAGAAATTTCGAGTGAAATTATTATTAAAGATAATTATTTATACATAGGTGCAACCAAATGTTATTCTGATATAATAAATAATAATTTTATTAAAGAATTCTTCCCAATAATTATTTCCGGATTTAGACAAATTGGTTCGGTTCAAATTCAGAATAGAGGAACAATAGGAGGTAATATTTGTAATGCATCACCGGCAGGTGATTCTCTACCAATATTGTCAGTTCTTGATGCAGAGCTACTTATTGGTCCAAAAGAAGACGGAAAGTTTAAGATTATTGAACTTAACAAATTTTATACTGGATTTAAAACATTTAATCTTTCGAAAAACGAATATATAGCTTACGTCAGAATTAAAATTCCTGAAGAAAAATACTCATTTTGGTATTTCAGAAAAGTAGGACAAAGATACTCAATGGCAATAAGTAAAGTTTCTTTAGCATTAGTATTAAATTTCAAAGAAAATATAGTAAAAGATATAAAAATTAGTACCGGTAGCGTAAAACCTTTTATAAAAAGAGAAACCGAAATTGAAAATTTTATCATCAATAAAGAATTAAATTATTCTTTAATAAATGAAGCATCAGAAAAAATAAAAATTAATATATCTCCCATAACAGATATAAGATCAAAAATGAGGTTTAGGGAATATTTAACTTGTCAATTATTAAAAGAAGCATTAATAAATGCTATGAATGTGCTTTAAATCATATCCCCATATATGTGTGACCAATTCCATTTGTTTTTTTTTCAAATAGTTGTATATTGAATTGTTAATATTTAATAATTAATTAGACTCAAACAAAAAATCGGAGGTATGATGAAAAAGTTGTCATCATTATTAGTGCTATTAGTATTATCTTTAATGTTTATTAAATGCGGTGGTTCACAACCTTTACCGGAAACCGACAAAATGGATATGCCGGAATGGTTTTTAAATCCACCTGAAGATCCTAGTTATTTTTATGGTGTAGCAACTGCAACTTCAAAAGATATGCAATTAGCTATTGATAAAGCAACGACTGACGCAAGAGCAAAGATAGCTCAGCAAGTTGAAATTAAAGTTCAAGGTTTGCAGAAAAAATTTGATGAAGAAGTTGGAACCGGAGAAAACAGCACATTATTACAACAATTTACACAAGCTACTAAAACAGTTGTAAATCAAAGTTTAACCGGAAGCAAAATTAAAGAAAAGAAACTATTTCAAGACGGAAAAAATTGGCGTGCATATGTTCTTGTTGAATATCCTATCGGAGCAGCAAATACTGCATTGATGCAACAATTACAAAAACAAGAAGAATTATATACAAGATTTAGATCTTCACAAACTTTTAAAGAACTTGATGAAGAAATGAAGAAATAGTTTTGTTAAAATTTAGATTGAAAAGTCCCTTCAAACAATTCTTGAAGGGATTTTTTATTTTAAATTATTTAGTAATTATTTATTATAGCACAAATTAATAAACTTGAAAGATGCATAATCTTTTGAATGTTTGCAATATTTTTGTTATATTTGCACGTTAAAAATTAAGGTGTTATGAAAGAATTAAACGATTTGAATCCTGAACAATTAAAGGCAGTCGAGTATATCGGCGGTCCACAAATGATAGTAGCCGGAGCCGGTTCCGGAAAGACAAGAGTACTAACTTATAAAATTGCTTATCTTATAAAAAACGGTTTCGAACCTGAATCTATATTATCTTTAACTTTCACGAATAAAGCTGCTCGTGAGATGAAGGATCGTATAATCACATTAATTGGTGATGAAGCTAAAAAATTATGGATGGGTACTTTTCACTCAATTTTTGCTCGTATTTTACGTGTCGAGGCTAAAAAACTAAATTACGAACAAAACTTTTGTATTTATGATAGAGAAGATTCAGTTTCTCAAATTTCTTTTTTGATGGAACTGTTTAACTATACTAATATTGAAGGATTTACTGCAAATAATGTTCAGCATCGCATTAGCAACTTAAAAAACCGTATGATTTCTCCTGAGGAGTATAATACAAATATTGCTCAAACATCAATTGAAAAGAAAATTGGGGAGATTTATTTAGAATACACAAAAAGACTAAGAGAAAACAATTCAATGGATTTTGATGATTTATTATTAAAACCTATTGAACTTTTCAATAATAATCCAAAAGTTTTGCAAAAATATGTTAAACAATTTAAATATATTTTAGTAGATGAGTATCAAGACACAAACAAAGCTCAATACGAATTATTAAAGCTTTTAAACAATAGCCGTGGTAAAATATCTGTTGTCGGAGATGATGCACAAAGTATTTATGGATGGCGCGGTGCTGATATACGAAATATATTAGAATTTGAAAAAGATTTCCCAAAATCGAAAGTATTTAAGCTTGAACAAAATTACAGATCAACAAAAGTAATTTTACAGGCTGCTGATTCTGTTATAAAAAATAATCCCGATCAGATAAAAAAGACGCTCTGGACAAAAAATCCCGAAGGCGAATTATTAACTGTAATTCGTTGCTCTGATGAAAAAGATGAAGCTTTACAAATTGCAAAACATATAAAAAAAGAAATAAGCAGTAGAAAGATTGGCTTAAATGATATTGCGATTTTATATAGAATAAATTCACAAAGTCGTGCTTTGGAAGATGCCTTCAGAAGAACTAAAATACCATATAAAATTATTGGCGGTATCGAATTTTATAGAAGAAAAGAAGTAAAAGACCTTGTAGCCTATTTAAGGGTGTTAAGTAACCAACAAGATGAAGAAAGTTTGCTTAGAATCATGAACTTTCCTCAAAGAGGAATAGGTAGCACTTCAATAAGTAAAATGATCTCTTTTAGCCGCAATTTAAATATCACTTTATTTACAACAATGGCGAGAGTTTTTGAAGTTATTGAAGTAAAAGAAAGAATTCAAAAAAATGTTAAACAGTTTAAGATGCTGTTGGATAAGTATATTGAGTTGAAGAAAAAACTACCATTATACGAGTTAATTCATTCGTTAGTTGATGAATTAGGTGTATTAAAAATGTTTAAAGATGAAAATACACCAGAATCAATGGCTAAATATGACAACGTACAAGAGTTGCTTTCTGCCGTAAAAGAGTATATGTCAGAAAATTCTAATGCGACTGTTGAAGATTTTCTTGCCGAAGTATCTCTTGTTAGTGGTGTAGATCAAATGAATAATGCAGAAAACTCAATTACCATGATGACGGTTCATATGGCAAAAGGGCTTGAATTCCCTATAGTTTTTGTAACCGGTTTAGAAGAAGATATCTTTCCTTTAAATCAAAAATTTGATTCTGATGCAAAGGCTGAAGAAGAGAGACGTTTGTTTTATGTTGCTTTAACTAGAGCTGAGAAAAAAGTATATTTAACATATGCCCGCTCTCGATATCGTTTCGGAGAAGTTGCTTATCAAGAAAAATCAAGATTTTTAAGAGAAATTGATCCTGATACTATAATGGATGTTAACGGGGGACCGGGAAGAAAAGCCGGTAATAAAAGAAAAACTTATTTTGACGAATTTTACCAAGAAGGTTTTGATGATTTTGATCAAGAACGTAGAAATTTACGTGTTGGTAGTAGAGTTAGTCATGAAAATTTTGGAATCGGAAAAATTCAAGCTATTACAGGTGCCGGCGAAATGCAAAAAGTAACCGTTGCATTTGAAGATTACGGCGTTAAGCAATTATTAGTTAAACTTGCTAATTTAAAATTATTGTAATTAATTCAATAAGGAGAATATAAATGAAAATAGGAATTTTAACCGGCGGCGGAGATTGCCCCGGATTGAATGCTGTTATACGTGCAGTTGTTCGTAAATCTATTAAATTAGGACATGAATGTGTCGGTTTAAAGAACGGCTGGAAGGGTTTGTTAGAAAAAAATTGCGAACCTTTAGGAATGGAAGAAATTTCAGGAATATTACATCGCGGAGGAACAATATTAGGTTCTTCTCGTACTAATGTTTACAAAGTTCCTAACGGAGAACAAACCGCTATTAATAACATGAAAGAATTAGGGCTTGATGCATTAGTTGCAATTGGCGGAGAGGATACTTTAGGTATTGCAGCAAAATTATATAAAGCCGGTGCAAATGTTGTAGGTGTTCCTAAAACAATAGATAACGATTTAAATGCTACTGATTATACATTTGGATTTGATACAGCATTAAATATTGCTACAGAAGCGATTGATAGATTACATACAACTGCCGAATCACATAATAGAGTTATGGTTGTTGAAGTGATGGGTCGTCATGCTGGTTGGATTGCTTTATATAGCGGGATTGCCGGTGGAGCAGATATTATTTTAATTCCGGAAAAAGAATTTGTTTTAGATGAAGTTTGTGATTCATTAAAAAGAAGACATGCATCCGGTAAATCATTTAGTATAGTTGTTGTAGCTGAAGGCGCTAAACTAAAACATGAAGAAAAGGAAGGAGAAGAAGGTTCATTTGTTTTAGCAAGTATGAAGAAGGATTCTTTCGGACATGTAATGTTAGGTGGAATAGGTAATTTAGTTGCTGAAGAAATTGAAAGAAGAACCGGCTTTGAAACTCGTGCAACTGTATTAGGTCACATACAACGCGGTGGTACACCAACAGCATTTGATAGAGTTCTAGGAACTAGATTTGGTGTTTTTGCTGCAGAATTAGTGAATAAAGGCGAATGGGGAAAAATGGCTGCCTTAAAGGGTACAGGTATAGTTGCTGTTCCTTTAGCAGATGCCGTAGGTGAATTAAAAGTAGTTACTGAAGATTTATATGAAGTAGCAGAAACATTTTTTGCTTAAAAATTATTTATCTAACAATAAAAAGCACTCATTTTAATTTGAGTGCTTTTTTGTTTTTTTACCAAACAAAACCTTCTTATAACAGTAAGCTGTTAAAAATATAATTACAAACCAAGATGTGATCAAAAATATATAACCTTCAGTTTTTAATTCCATTATTTCCTCTTGTTTTTAAACGCTATATGAATTACAACAAATAGTGAGATTAAAATAATTGCCATTCCAATCCGGGTTCCTATAACATAAGGTATATTTTCTTTTGGGACTCCCTTGAGAAAGAATATAGGTATTGCATCTTGAAAAAGCCACCAAACCATAATTATACTTAATATAGTAGGAGTAATGTATTTCATTATAAATTTAAATGCAATAGGTATTTTAATTTCAGCTCCGGTATTAATTTCATCAAATGCTTTATCAGCACCAAAAAACCACATAAATATTATTACTTCACATAAAGCAAACACAACTAATCCAAAAGTTCCTGCCCAATAATCCATTTCGTCAAGCACACCATTCTTCAAAAAGAAAACAACAAACTGAACAACGAAAAATGTTAAAAATGATAATATTGCTACCGATTGCTTTTTTGAAAGTTTAAACTCATCTTCCATAAAAGCAATTATTGGCTGTCCCATTGCAACCGAAGATGTGATACCAGCAAAAAATAACAATAAAAACCATAAAAAGCCAAAGACATTACCTAAAGGAATTCTTTCAAAAACAAGCGGAAGTGAAGCAAAACCTAAATCGAATGCACCACCGGCAGCCATTTGCGTTGTTATTGTAATACCAAAAAATGCAACAGCAATAGGAATTGCTATGGATCCTCCCAAAATAACTTCAGCAAATTCATTTGTTGCAGCAGTAGTCAATCCGGAAAGGGCAATATCGTCTTTGGGTCTAAGATAACTTGCGTAAGCTTGAATAGACCCCATACCGACAGAAAGTGTGAAAAATATTTGCCCGGCAGCAGCTAGCCAAATTTTAGGATCGTTTAGTTTTGTAAAATCCGGATTCCAAATAAATGCAAAACCACTTAAAACTGAGTTTTCCGGTAGATCGGGATTTGGTGTACCCAAAGTTAAAACTCTTATTGCAATAATAATAGCAAAAATAAAAAGTGTAGGCATTGCAATTTTAGCAAGTTTTTCTATACCTTTCGATATTCCTTTATATAAGATATAAAAGTTTGCTAAAAAGGTTATAATAAAAAATACATACGCAGGTGTTAAATTTGAAAAACTTGACGAGATTTCCCGTCCTTGATAACTATAAAGAAATGATTTCATCGAATTAAAATCTTCCAATCCGAAATACTGTTTCGTTATTGAAAAAAAGCTAAACCCTAATGTCCAAGAAGTAATATACGTGTAATAAACTAATATTATAAAAGATATAAACAAACCTAACGCACCTATATATTTTGATATTGGATTTTGCCAAATAGAATGAAACATCCCGGGTGTACTTCCATGATTATATTTACCCCCATGTCTCCCGATACCCCACTCTATCCACATTAAAGGAATACCAAGTAATAAAAAGAAAATAAAATAGGGGATCATAAATGCGCCCCCTCCGTTTTGTGCTGCCTGCACCGGAAAACGTAAAAAATTGCCCAATCCCACTGCATTACCTGCTACGGCAAGAATTAAACCTAATTTACTACCCCAAGTATCTCTTTGATTATTATCCATTCCATACCAATGATATAGTTATAAAAAGCAAGAATTATTAAAATTATAATATTAATAAAATAATAAAAAAAAACAAAAGAATTTGAATAATTATACAAATTTCCTCGAAAAAATTAAATTTTTGAAAAAAGGTATATTATTGTTTTAAGAATTTTATTAAATTAAAATCTTGATAATTTTTTATAATCATTTAACGAGAATATATGCGAAGATATTTGTTTACTTATGTTTTGATTACTATTTTCTCAGTCTCTTTAATTAACGCGGAGGAAACTACTATGGACAAAGTTAAAGAAGTTATTTTGAAAGTTAAAAATGAATTCGCTCCTGATAAGAGGACTTCAATATTTAATCTTGAAATTGAATCTGTTGATAATGTTATATTGATTAAAGGTGAAACCAACCTTAAAAAAGCAAAAAATATTTTACTTAATGAGCTAAACACTTTAGAGATTGCTTATAAAGATCAAATATCAATACTTCCTTCAAAAATTTTAGGGGATAAGAAATACGGAGTAATAAATTTATCAGTTGCAAACTTGCGTGTAAATCCTGATCATTCAGCAGAAATGGCAACGCAAGCATTGTTAGGAACGGCTGTAAAGGTGTTTAATAAAAAAGACGGTTGGTATCAGATTCAAACTCCTGACGGATACATTGGCTGGGTTGATCAAGATGGTGTATATTTAATGAATCTTGAAAGTGTAAATAATTGGATTTCGTCTAAAAAAATCATTTATACTAATGAATTTAGTTTTGTATATTCAAGTACTGATAAAAAATCAAGAAGAGTTAGTGATCTAGTTCTCGGGGATTTATTAAAGTTTTTAGGAAAAGAGAATTCATTTATTAAAGTTGAATATCCGAATGGTAGGGTAGGATATATTGAAGAAGAATTTTGCTCGGAATTTAATGATTGGCTAACTAAAACCATCCCAACCGAAAAATCCATTATTGAAACAGCATACAAATTCATCGGAATGCCATATTTTTGGGGAGGAACTTCTGCAAAAGCCATGGATTGTAGTGGTTTTTCAAAAACTGTTTATTATATGAACGGAATACTATTACCAAGAGACGCATCTCAACAAGTATTAACCGGAGAATTAGTAGATACTAAAAACGGATTTGAGAATTGTAAGCCTGGTGATTTACTTTTTTTTGGAAAAAAAGCTACAAATGAAAATTCGGAAAGAATTACTCACGTTGCAATTTACATAGGAAATTTGGACTTTATTCATTCTGCCGGTGAAATTAGCATTGATAGCTTTGATAAAAATAAATCTAATTTTAATGAATACAGATTAAAACAATTTATTAGAGCTAAAAGAGTCTTAAACTCACTTGATCAAAACGGAATATATAAACTACAAAATTACGGACAATATAAAGGAGAATTATTTAATGACAATGAATAGGCGTGATTTTATGAAAAGTGCCGGATTAGCAACCGGAGCACTATTGATACCGATGACAAATTCAAAAATATTTGCAAAAAATAACGGAACTTCTAAAATGAAACTTTCATATCAACCTTATACTTTAGATTTAAAACATGTTTTTACAATCGCTACATCATCTAGAACAACTACCCCCGTTATGTTAACACAAATTGAATGGGAAGGAATAATTGGCTACGGGGAAGCATCAATGCCCCCTTACTTAGGAGAATCACATGAAACAGTTGCAAATTTTCTTAATAAAGTAGATTTAAGTCAATTTAACGATCCATTCGACTTAGATAATATTTTAGATTATGTTGATTCTTTAGCACCAAAAAACACAGCAGCAAAAGCCTCTGTTGATATAGCTATGCATGATTTATTAGGGAAAATAATGAATCAACCTTGGTACAAGATTTGGGGATTGGATAAAAACAAAACTCCTCTAACAACTTATACTATTGGAATTGATACTCCGGAAGTTGTAAGACAAAAAGTAAAAGAAGCTGACGAATATAAAGTTCTTAAAGTAAAGCTTGGAAGAGAAACTGATAAAGAAATGATTGAAACAATACGCTCGGTAACCGATAAACCGTTAACAGTTGATATTAATCAAGGATGGAAAGATAAACAATTTGCATTGGATATGATACATTGGTTAAATGAAAAAGGGATTCTTTTTGTTGAACAACCGATGCCGAAAGAACAAATTGACGACATGGCTTGGTTAACAGAACATAGTCCTTTACCCACAGTAGGAGATGAAGCAGTTCAAAGAATTGAAGATGTAAGGAAAGCACATGGGGTTTATTCCGGTATAAATGTTAAACTAATGAAATGTACAGGTATGAGAGAAGCTCATAAAATGTTTACTTTAGCCGAAGCTTTGGGAATGAGATTAATGATTGGATGTATGACCGAAACATCTTGTGCAATTGCTGCCGCTGCCCAATTATCACCATTTGTGGAATGGGCTGATTTAGACGGTAATTTATTGATCTCTAATGATCCCTATGAAGGAACCAAAGTAATAGACGGAAAAATCACTCTTGTTGATAGACCCGGAATCGGAATTATTAAAAAATAGAACCATTTAATTTTAATAGGCGTTAGAATTTATACTAACGCCTATTCATTAAATAAATATGTAAATTTGATATGAAAAGACACTTAAATTACTTGCTATTATTTTTCCCTCTTGTTTTATTAACTTGCAATTCTGCAGCAGAAAACTCAATTAAAAAAGATATTTTTATTAGAGCAGATCAAGTTGGTTATCTACCCAACGATTTCAAAAGCGGAGTAATTTTGGCTAATGAAAGTTTAAGTAATAAAACTATTACAATTAAATCAAATAGCAATAAAGAGGTTTATTCAACTAAGCTGAAGTCATCTTTCGGTAAATACGGCGAATTTAATTATTCTTATCAATTTGATTTCAGTCAACTAAAAACAAAGGGGAAATATTATATTGAATGTGAAGGTGTAAAATCTTACGAATTTAATATAAATGAAAGCATTTATAATCCTGTTGTGGATTCGCTATTGCAATTTTATAAAGTACAAAGATGCGGGTATACAAATCCCTTTTTTCATAAAGTTTGTCACAAGGCAGATGTTTCTAAATTAATAATAGGAAAAGATACAATTTCTACAACAGTTGATGTAACCGGAGGATGGCATGATGCCGGTGATTATACAAAATTTTTAAATACTACAGCATATACTACATATATGCTGTTATTTGCATACGAACAAAATCCGAATAATTTTGAGTTTGACTATGATAAAACCGGTGTTCCTGATATTCTTGAAGAAGCTAAAATAGGATTAGATTGGTTAATAAGAGCAAATTACACAAGTGATAAGTTTATTACTCAAGTTCAGGGCTGGCAAGATCAACAAGTAGGGTGGAGAATGCCGGAAAATGATGTTCTAGAATATAATAGACCGGGATTTGTAGGAATTGGAAAAAACCTTATAGGGATATATGTAGCTACAATGTCCATTGCATCTCGTATTTGGCAAGAAAGAATAAATTATCCTGAATTTGCGGCAATATGTTTAACGAAAGCAGAAAATCTTTATTCAATTTATAACGAGGTTCAGAATATAGATAGTAGCGGAACCGGGATGTATGTTGATAAAAATTACTTAGGTAAATTAGCTTTGGGAGCAGTAGAGTTGTTTCTAACAACAGGAAGAAGTGAATTATTAAAAGATGCTAAAACTTTTGCCGATAAAGCAGGTAGCGATTATTGGTGGAGCTGGGGTGATATTAATTCATTGGCACATTATAGACTTGCAAAATATGACGCAAAATATATCGATTTAATTTACAATAATCTAGTTGGATTTAATACTACCAAAGCAGGCAAATTATTTTCAGAAGGAGCAGCATATACTTGGGGTACTACAAATACTTTATTAGGAATTTCTTTACAAACAATCTTATACAAAAAATTAACCGGTTCTTCACAATTTGATTCTTTAAATGTTGCTCAAAGAAATTATATTCTTGGTAAAAATCCATGGGGTATTAGCTTTATCTCAAAAATTGGATCAAATTATACTAAAAATTTTCATCATCAAATTGGTTTTTTTAAAAAACACCTGCCCGGTGCGCTTGCTGCCGGACCAATAGGCAAAGAATTTTTAGACAGATATAATATTAATTTTGATACTTACGATAAATATAAGAGTTTTCAAACAAAGGAAGCATATTATAGGGATGATAAAAACGATTATATAACAAATGAACCGACTATTGTTTCTAATGCTACGGCAATTTTTGTTTATGG
Organism: Bacteroidota bacterium; assembly: GCA_023447335.1. Lineage (GTDB taxonomy): Bacteria > Bacteroidota > Ignavibacteria > Ignavibacteriales > Melioribacteraceae > JAEXOD01. Next base: position 4,457 of record JAEXOD010000029.1, on the reverse strand, counting down.
CAGTTTTTCTAAACGGTGATTTGTATCATTTTGAGAATAGATTTTATTTGAAACAGACTTATTAAAAGGATAAACATTATTTAGTACATTTAATTAAAAATATTTATCATTATTGAGATTAAATAGCTTTTTTTTGTTTTAATTATGTTTTATAATGAATAAATTTCGTTTTTATTCCCCGCAGTATTTTGGCACGTTATTTGTTAATTTATATAAAAAATTGGTGTAATTATGAGTAGAATGATAAATCTAATACCTTCAGGATTAAAACTTATTGATAAAAAATGGGGAGGTATTTATAAAGGCGGAAGTTATTTAATAATAGGCCAAAGAAAATCTGGAAGAACATTGCTATCTTTACAATTTGCACGTGAAGCAGCTGTTTCAGACCAAGTGTGTTTGTATTTTACAAATATGCGTCCAAAAGATCTAATTATTCAAGCTTCCTCGATTGATTTTGATATTCAAAAATATATGAACAACAATAAAATTATTGTTGTTAGGGTAGCCCCGCCAAGTGATTTAAGCGAATATAGAAATCCGGATGAAGTTTTAGGTGAATTTATTAGGGATATTGTTGGAGTTGTTAAGGATTATAAATCATATTTTCCTCAAAGAATTGTTTTTGATGAATTAACTCCTTACTTAGGATTTAGTGATTTAAACTTCCTTCAATCAGTATTTTTACAAACATTAGAAGAGATAGAAGATAAAGATATTTCAAGTTTTTTTATTGTATCGGAACCTGCTGCCAAAAGAGCAGAAGCAATTATTGATGTAATTGCTAGTAATGTAACAGGAATGATATATCTTAAAAAAAGTCCTACAAAACTAAACTTATATTACGGCGGAAAAATTGTTATTACCCCAAATGTAGGTCATACCGAAGGACAATTTACAGAAGAATACACAATTCGTCCAAATCACGGCGTATATGTTGAAGCTGTTGATCTAATTGAAGAACAAACTAATAACGAAGATGCTAAAGAACCTATAACCAAAGAACCGGAAATTATTAAAAATAGATTTTCCACAGATATAAACGTAGAAACAACTAATATCCAATCATTTGAAGTTGATATAGCAAAGCTCAATAAATTGCAGTCTGATTCAACAGCGGAGAGTTCCTTTCAAAAATACGAACCTATAAACTTATATGATTTTAATGACTTCTCTTTAATTTTAAATAATCAAATTGCTTTATATAAAAGTACCGGTCAAACTTTTACAATTTTAACGTTTAGACTTGACCCATCTGCTAAACTTAGAGGGCTATTAGAAATTGAAAATTTACAGAATGCCGTTGCAGCAGTGACCGAAAGAAAAGATAAACTTTGTGTTTTAGATAATAAGGTTATCGTATTAATAATTAGACCTAATAATTCTAAACTTGAAAATATTTTTGCTAACATAAAAAACCATTTTCCAAGCAAACAAGCCGAATACATTAATGCAATTACAGAATTGATTGAGTTTAATATTTTAACGTCTAATGATGAAATAGAGAACGCAGATTTTGTTATTAATAAAATTAAAACCGATGAGCAAAATAAAAATAAATTTATAACTTTAAAAAATATTTTAAAATGAAATTACTTTACTTTTTAGTATTTACTACTATATTAATTAATTTACAAGAAATTGTTGCTCAACACGATAGTAAAGCATACAAACGCCTTGCATTAATTCAAATACGAAACGGTAAATACGGAGAAGCTATAGGTCAATTAAACAAATATATTACTGCTAATCCACGCTTATCAGACGGTTATCATTTAAGAGCTCAATGTTTTGAAAAAAGGGGTGAGTATCAATACGCTATTTTAGATTATAGAAGAGCTATAAAATTAGAGCCAAAAAATTCCAAAATTACTGCCGATCTGAACAGAGCATGGGAAGATTTCAAAAAGATACTTTATAAAAGAATTGAGGGGCATAAAAGAGAGATTGCGATTAATCCTAATAATCCGGTTAATTATTTAGAAATCGGCAAAAGTTATCGAAATTTAGAAGAGTGGCAAACTGCCGAAAACTGGTACGATGAGTATTTAAAAAGAGATAAAGATGCATCTCCGGACGAGATAATCCGATATACTGAAATTAATAGTAAGACTAAAAACATTGTTAAAGGGGAACGCATATTAAAGATTTACGTTGAAAGATATCCAACTGATTGGCGATTATGGAGTAGATACGGATATTTTACACTTTGGTTAGGTAAATATAGTATTGCTAAAAACGCTTTTGAATCAGCACTAAGTTTTAAACCGTTTTTTAAAGAAGCTGAAGACGGACTTGATATCGTAAATAATGAAGCATATCTTACACAATATAGACCTCGTTCATTCGAAAAAGAATATCCTATTGATAGATACTATAGATTGCTTAAAAAGAACCCTGAAGATAAAGAAAATAGATATAAATTAATTGAAGAGTTAATAAAAGAAAACAGATACGAAGAAGCAGGTCAACAACTTTTACTTTTAGAAGAAACTGAACTTAATAATGAAAAATTTATTCAGTTAAAAAAACAAGTTGACGATATGAAAGCTAATTTTTTTGCTAATGAAATTGACAAGAATATAAAACTTATTTCCGAGAATCCCGAGAATAGAGCGGCGGTTTTAATGCTGGCTCAAAATTATGCAAGCACTGAGAATTATACTGATGCACTTGAAATAATTCGAGAGTATTTGGAATTAAAACCTGAAGATTACGAAATTAGATTTTATCTTGCAAAGTATCTTTCTTATGATCGTAATTTTGACGAAGCAATTTCTCAAATAAACCAAGTAATACAAGAAAACGGAGATTCAACAAAATACCATTTATTAGCAGGACAATTATTAACGTGGAGTAACGTAGGTTTAGATGAAGCAAGAGAACATATAAATTTTGTATTAAATAGAGAGCCGGATAATTTAACTGCAGTTATTACTATGGGAACCTTGAGCTTTCAAGCTGAAGATTATGAGAATGCAAGATTATTTTCAAATAAAGCTCTTCAAATTCAACCTGATAACATTGAAGCTCAAGATCTAAAAAATATAATAGATTTACACGATTTAAGAGTTGAGGAAGAAAAAGATTTAGCCTTACTTATGCAAGCAGACCAATTTGCTATTGATAAAGAGTGCGATAAAGCAATTGAATATTATTTACAATATGCAGCCAAAAGAAAACCAAATACAATTACTAAATTAAACATGGCAGATTCATATGTGTGTTTAGAAGATTTTGGAAATGCTATTTCTCTTTATGATGAAATACTGAATGAAAATTATGATTCAGAAATAGATATTATTAGAGCAAAAGTAGTTTTTTGGGCAAATGATTCTGTTAGAGCTTTACAAGAGTTTACAAGATTATCTTCTGAATATCCGGACAATTTAGAGTTAAAGCTATATCTTGGAGATTCGTATTTCAATAATGGTATATACGATTCCGCAAGAGTTGTTTATGAGTCAATGCTAGAAACAGCTCCGGAAGGATACTATATAGATAAAAGACTTAGTTGGTTACCTGAAGAACCTGAAAAGCCCGGTTTCTGGAGTAATATTAGATCTATATCATATTATACATTTTCATATTTTCTTGTTTCGCCGACAGCATATTATTTTAACGATAATTTGAATTTTGATTATTATTATGGCGGATTTACCTTCGAAACAAGTATTACAAAATTTTTATTTGGTGGTTTAACTTGGACACGCGGTTCGGTCGGAGGAGAATACTCAAGAATATATTTCACTACATTAAAGGGGAACATTTACATTAAACCTTTTGAAAATACTTTGTTTGGTTTAAGTATCGGAAAAATCCAAAGTACATATTATTTTAATTCTCCAACTATTGATGCATTAATTAAATATGAAAATAAAAAGAAAAAATTAAACCTTTCATTAAATTATAATAAATCTGATGGTATTACGATTTTATATTCTCCGTATTTAGTAGGAACAAGATTAACGGCTCACAGCTTAAAATTTGACGGATCTTATGAATTTGTAAGCGGTTTAAAAATTTCCTCATATTATCAAGTTTTATATGCGGGAGAATCAAATGTTGATATCGGTAATAATGTAACTGAATATGTCGGAGATAATTTAGGAAACAATTTCCAATTTAGGATGGGGAAATACTTTCTTCCTGATCTAATTTTTGGATATGAATATTTATTTAGTGATTTCAAATATACAAGAAAATATTCATTGTTTTATTCGCCTCAAAATATAGATAGTCATAGTTTATGGGGTGAATGGACATTTTATAAAGATGAAAAATGGAATGCTTTGTTTGGTGCAAAAATCGGATATGTACCGAAGAGTGATTACATTATAAGAGAAGCATTTTTACAAGCAAGTTATAAAGTTTATGAAAGATTAGTTATTAATGCTTATGCATTTTTAGGAAGTTCAATATGAGAAGGTGACGGTTATGATTCTCGTGCTTTTTTA
>JAEXOD010000222.1 GCA_023447335.1 Bacteroidota bacterium | reverse complement strand
GTATTCGTCCTCCAGTAAAAGCCAATCATTTGCAGAAGGGTTAAATTCAAAAGTAGTTGTCCTACCCCACCTTTTTGAAAATCCGCCATAATGTTCAATAATAAAGCGTCCTTTTTCTATTCTTAGGCCCACAAATGCATCTTTAAAATTAGCATCAAAGCCATAGTAGTAAACAGCATTCTCATTCTGAGAGTTGAGCGCATAGGTATTATCGGGCTGTCCAATAAGAATTAAAAGATTTCTTTTCACTGGATTTTCTGTGGTTGAAGTGCTGTCCTCCCCGTTTTTATTAAGAACTAAAATTGCATCCTCCATGGAGTCAAAATTCAAATTGCCCTTTTTAAATTCTAGGATTGAATAGCCTTTGGGTACAAATTTTAGAATATGTGTATCTTGCGAATAACACGTCAATGCGAAGAAAATAGTTAACAGAGTTGAAAACACCAATCTTTTCATTCTAGTATAATTTGAGTATTTCGCTCATCAATCTTTCTTTATTCTATAATGCAACTGAACAAGTCCACTATCAAAATTCTTAACGGAAACAAGCTCAAGTTCCTGTTCGGGGCGGTTATCCTTAAAGAGTTTTACTCCTTCGCCAACCAAAATAGGTATTATTGAGATTATCAACTCATCAAACAGTTTATCCCTTAGCCGCAGATTTACAATATCAGCACCACCATCGCAGAAGATATTTTTTCCGCTTTTCGATTTCAACTCCGATACTAATTTCCCTAAGTCTCCATTATAGAAAATCAAATTACCTTCACGGGGTTTTGACTGCCTTGTAATAATATACGATTCCTTATCGGCGTGAGGAAAACCGTAACCATGCCCCAGAACCCAATCGTAGGTTTTACGGCCTAATATTACAGTGTCAACGGAAGCAATAAATTCGCCATAGCCATAATCCTCACCCTCGCGTTGAACTATGTTCAAAAAATCCAAATTATCGTTGGGCTTGGCAATATATCCATCCAAGGAGCAGGCAATGTATAGGATAAGTTTTCTATTTGTCATAACATGATTGTGTTTAAAAGAGCATTAAAAAATCAAGCGGAATTGTTTTGTGTTGAAGATTTGATCCTATTTTCCTAAATAAAACCGATTAGGGGAAGTGATTTTACAAAAACCAACTTCCCCCAATGTTTTATTAACGACACGGAAACCCAATGCCCGCTTTTACTCAACGGTTAATTTAGCCGATTTAGTCCCAAACTTACTACAACGTGCCGTAACCTTAACTTTACTTCCTTTTTTTAAGTCTAAAGCAACCTCCTCAACTTGAGAGTCCTTTGAAACTTGAGAATTAAATGTAACAGTTTTTACATCTACTCCATCAACACTAATTACAACTTGGTCGATGTAATGCTTTTGCGGATCGCTTACCTTATGAACCGCTTCAACTTTTAGTTTACCATCCTTATAAGTTAAATTCACTCTACTGGGTGGGTCCGCTTTTGCACAAAATACTGTTAAAAGTATTACTGATGCTAAAATCACCATTTTCTTCATTGGCTTAAATTTTAGTGTTAAAATTTAATTCTGCTGTAGGTTAAATTTACAACATTTTTCGGGGGAATACTCTATGTGAAAAAATAAAAGTAAACCATTATTGATGCGTGTATTCCTATTGCAATAAACGCTGCTAGCGCCAACTTCTTGTGAATTCTATATATTGGTTTAATTTTAATAACACGTAGGCCTGTTAGTAGGGCTAATGTTAAAACAACAAACCCCACAAGGCTAATGCAAATAGCAAGATTCCAGAATAGTTGTTCCATATAATCTTATTTACGGTTCATAGATTAAGGTTTATGGTTGCGAGTTGTGCTTGAAGTTCTGGGCTATAATCTGTTATTTAACAATGAACTACACTTACGAGCCGTCTACTCTGCCCACCCACCATAGTTTACCATATGCTAGCCATAGTTTTAATAAGTTTTCATATTCTCAACAAATTCAATAATTATGGCTTCATTCATTTTTAGTTTTTCTGATGCAGAAATAATATTTAAGCAAATTTGTTTGTTTTCAACTAAAAGAGTTACAATAAATTCAGTATAATCGGTATTGTCTGAATTAAATTCTCTACGGTACATTTGATCTACAACAATTTTCTGATCTTGCATATTAAAGTTTAAACATTTATTTTCATTGCTTTTAGGATTTAACGGTTCAAATTTATTCTGAGATGCAAAAGACTTAATATTTGAAGAGCCATGGTCTTTCAATATTAAAATAGTAATTTCTGGGCCATCTTCAATAACTAACTTACCCTTACTTTTTAGGTTCATGACTCTGCAAAAATAATTTATGGAATTATCCTGAACTTCCCTATCATAATACATCCATATGTAATTTGGAGTATTTACTTTTATTTTTATTTCTTTTAACTTAAAACTATCATAATAATATAAGTGTGTGAAAAAACTACCATCATTATTATATTTATCCCATTTTCCATACCAGTAATCATCTCTTGTTTGACCTTTGCCAATTATAACTCCACGATCATTATAGTAAACCATTTTACCATTATATTGCCCGTCTCTAAAATAGGATACACGTCTTAAGTTTCCATTTATGAAATATTGAATATTTTTCCCATTTAACTTACCATACTTATAACTACCTATCTCTTTAATTTCTCCAGATGAATAATATAATTTATATCTGCCATTCAAGATACTATTTTTATAACTGACAATCTTCTCATAATTACCGTTTTTATCATAATACTTAAATTCCCCATGTTCTATTAATGAGTCCTTTGACAAAGAAATTCCTATCATTTTTAGTTTACCGTTTCCAAAATAGTCCTCAAACCTATACGTGCCTTTCTTTAATGGCTTAATTATTCTAAAAAAAGTGCTATTATTTTTAACAGTAGAATGCCCAATACTATCAAAGTAAATCGTATCCTGTGAATATGTACTTCCTATAGTTATAAAAAGTGACAATAAAACTAAAATATTTTTTCTCATATTAATTAAATTTATTTAAAGTAATTTATAGCAAACTATCAGCGTTTAGACTGCTGTGAAATTAATAGCCAAAGGCATTATTCTCCATTAAGAGTTAACTAAAAAAACAAAAAAATCAGAATCTTAATCCCCAGTTTCCTAATTAATTAAACCCATTGTTGAGTAAAGTTTATAAATTCTTTGTTCTTGGTATCTTTATCGCTGTTTTTATTTCCTTCGATTTTTCATCAAAAATACAGAAACTTACAGCCTCATAATCTGTTTCTTTTTCAACAAACTCAATAATATATTCAAAACCTTTTGAACTAAAACTGCAATTTTTCGGATTATACTCAAATCCGTCGCTACTAACAAGCAATAGATCCTCAATTCTCGAACATATTAATTCTCCTTTTATACTATCAAGTTTGTTAGTCTTATAGTTTTGTTCAAAATATGTAAATGTAGCGTTGATTGTATTCTTAAATATGCTAGTTTGCTTAATAATTAACTTATAGTAAACTGTATCTGTTTTTAGTTCAAACATATATTCTTTGTTCAATTCATTATCTTCTCTAACAACATGTAACAATTGTGCATAGAGTTCAGTTTGCAATAAAAAAACAAAAACTATCCATAAACAATATCTCATCTTTATATTTAATAAATTGTAACCAACAATAAAAACTTTAAAAATTTTAACATCGCTATTATTTTCTATAATTAATTAAGTATCTCGGAATGTGTCCAGAAAAATAAAATCAATGTCAAAATGGTATAAGACCATCCTAATATTTCAATATTCGCTAATTCTTGAGGTGAATCATACCTCTTAATGATTTCTTTATATCTAGAATTCCTTTCAAAATAAAACAATAAGAAACTTACAAATAATATTAGGATTAAAAAACAATCAAAAAGATGTGTTGTGATAAGCGGTTTAACATGTAGAAGTTTTATAATACTTGATACATTGAAAATAGTGAAAAATGAAAGAAGAAAAATACTATCAAATCTAGGGTAAATGTAACTTTCATAATTGAAATGCGCCCTATTCCAAATCGAAAGTTTGTAATAGGCTAGGTAAAGTCTTTCAATAATTCTCATCTATCGTTTTGTATATTCACTATAGTTTCAACGGTCGGCAGTTGCTTACGCTGGGGAGTTAACCGCCAGCGGCGTTATCCGCCGTTAAAAAGTTAGTTAAAGGTAATAAAAATTCTGCTACTGTATCATCAGCCCCAGTATTTTGAACCGCTTGTTAGCAACTGTTTTTATTCATAATATTCATAAATATAATCCTCTTCACGTATTAAACTACCTTTGTCATCTTTTGAAATAATTTGTTCTAATAATCCATTTGAATATTTATAAACACTTCTACTTTTTACGTTTTTTTTATCGTCTGTTTTCGTAATTTCAAGAATTTGTCCAATTCTATTCCTTTTATAATGGAAGATTATTGAATCTAAATTTTGATATATAAACTCGCCTTTTCTGTATTTGTATTTTAATTTATTATTAGAAGTATATCCAAAAATTGTTGCACCCTTCTTCTTGTAATAAAAATCTACTTCATCATCATCTGTAGTAACTTTAATTATGCGATTTCTTATGTAATGATAGTTCAGACATTCTTCAAGTTTTAATTCAGAATCTTTAGAGCCTTTAAAGTAATCACAACTTCTAATTAATTTGTTGTCTAAATCATATTCATATTCAGTTATATCTGTGTCGTTTTCATCCAGCCAAGTCCATATTGTTTTTATTAATTGATGGTTTTGGTTGTAAAAACAATTAACCTTCCAACCTTTTATAGTATCTGAGTTGAAATATTCTCTTTCCTCTATAATATTTCCATCTGTATCGAATTTATGAGTCAATTCAAGGTATTTTTCTTTCAATTCGCCATTATTGTATTCTTTTGTATATACTTTTAATAATTTCACTTTAGATTTACAATATATTTCGTGGTAAGAGTTATCCAAATCGTAGAAATCTTTTTCTTGTCCCACCAAAATTGATGGGAAAAGAGTAAAAACTATTAATTTTAGTAATGTCTTCATAAAATAGTTGCCAACGGTCGGCAGTTGCTTACGCTGGGGAGTTAATCGCCAGCGGCGTTATCCGCCGTTAAAAAGTTAGTTAAAGGTAGTAAAATTTCTGCATCTGTATCATCAGCCTCAGTAATTTGAACCGTGTGTTGGGCATAGTTTTTTAATTGGACTTATCTTGCCAAGATGTAACGACACCGTTTTCAACGTAAACATATGTTGAATAATAAATGCATTGTTTGTATTCTCCATATTTTGTTACAGTTCTATTTACTTCATTTGGCTTACCCCAACTTTCGTAAAGCATTTCTTCAGTCATTCCAATCCAGATTTTCTCATCTAAAATTTTTTTACCATTTTCATTGCCATACTTTGATATAATTCTTTTTTTTCTTACTAGTTCTTTTTCTTCTATTTTGCGCTGATTTTTTGCTTTAAATTTATTTTTTAAATTTATTAGATATTCATTTTCTTTAAAATACATATCAAACATATAGCCAATGATAGAATCTTTTTCAACCAACCAAAAGCCATTGTCATAATCAGTTATTTTTACACTATCGTTTTTCTCTACAAAAATTAGTATGCTGCTTTCTGATTCTGGTTTTTTCTTAATGTTTCCTCTTTGTGTTAACTTGGCATACACAAATTCTTTCTTGTTTACGTTTGATTTTTCCTTGTGATTAAGATAATTAATTTTATTATCAATATTTTTAATAGAATCTTCTATGTTTTTTTTATCTTTTTCAAGTTGTAATTTGCGTTTAATAAGGTTGTCCATTTCCTGATTTTGAGAGAAAATAAAACTACTTATTAAAAGCAGGTAAATTGTTATTATCGTTTTCATTTGGTCAAAAATTTTATTTATTTAAAAATGGGAATCATTTTCTCTTAATACTTGTTGGTTTTATCGTAATTTTTAGAGAGAATCTCTTTTTGTCTTTAAATTATGCCCAACTTACTTATCCCTGGACTAAAAATACCTTTTATAAATCTGAAATACAATCAGCATTGCAATCCAAAAAGTATATCAATCAATATCAGTTCCATAAAAGTATAAAACAGTTATACAAAAACCAACAGTTGTTGAAAAGTAATCCAACAAACTGACATATCTGAATATCAAACAGAAACATACACAACAAAGCTTTTCGCCCAAATTTTGCTTTATCTATTTTAAGGTTTAAAATTTTGTACTACTTTTGCAAACGCAATACGGGCAAACATGCCTAGAATTGAGAGCAATTCTAATTTAAAATAATAGAGTATTGACGCCCAGGTGGTGAAATTGGTAGACACGCCAGCTTGAGGGGCTGGTGATCGCAAGGTTGTGCAAGTTCGAGTCTTGTCCTGGGCACCAAACCAAAGCCTTGAGAATCAATCTCAAGGCTTTTTCTTTTAAAACAAATCGCTAAATTTGTTTGTTTATACCCTAAATCCTCTTGCCATAAAAAAGTTTACCATTACCCTAATTGCCTTTTTTGCAACGCTAACTTTGTTTGCCCATAAGGCCGATACAATTAAAACAACCAACAGCCATGTTGTTATTCATTTTATTGGGCATGGCACATTAATGCTCGAATACAATGGTAAAGTATTCCATATTGACCCCTGGAGCAGGGTTGCCAACTACGACTCGCTCCCCAAAGCCGATGCTGTGCTTTTAACACACCACCATCAGGACCATTTGGACTCCATTGCGCTTGCAAAGGTTTTCACCAATGACACTGAGCTTTACTGGACCGAAACCTGTGCAAAATTGTCAAAATTTAAGGCTAACGGAAAGGTTATTGCCAACGGCAATACTTTTAGCGTACTTGGGGTAACCGTTAAGGCTGTTCCAGCCTACAATATCGTGAACAAACGCAATAACGGCGAGCCATACCACATCAAAGGCGAAGGCAATGGCTACATCCTAAATATCGATAATACTACAATTTACATTGCCGGCGATACCGAAAATATCCCCGAAATGGCCGAGTTTGGCAAAATAGACATCGCATTCCTACCCATGAATATTCCATTTACAATGACTCCCGAAATGGTTAAGGATGCTGTACTTACACTAAAACCTAGAATTCTTTACCCCTACCACTACGGCAAAACGGACACAAACCTTATTGTGGAGCTTCTAAAGGATTTTAAAAACCTAGAGGTTAGAATTAGATAAAAAAAAAGTTGTCCGGATTGTACTGTCTAATTCTGGGACTTGTTGGTGGATTCGATGCATGGTTGACAGTATGTGTAGTGCTCCGGACAACATTGCTGCTGGTGGCTGCAGCTTATTATGTAAATGTGTTTGGGACAATTATTCTTATAACAAAATCGTGCCATCATTTCGTAGAGTAACCAAAAACCAATCATAGCGCTACATATCAACACATTAACAAATTAAACCCAACATCGCTTTCAGACAAACCACACTTTTTTTGTGTAAATATTCCACACTGTGTAGATATGGCATTGGGTTTTAATCGCAGAATCAACACACTTTGAAGTTTTAAATGGCTGCGTTTGTGCTTTTTGAGCAAAACAGTTTATATTTGATATAACTTTTGAACAGTAAACATTAAATCCAATAAGCTATGGGAAAAGGTGATAAAAAAACCCGTCGTGGAAAAATTTTTATGGGTTCATTTGGAAAAACACGTCCGCAGAAACCCAACAAAAACAAGGTTAAGGTGGAGGTTATAAAACCTAAGGCAAAAAAGGGCAAGTAGCGCTCAACTTTTAATTCACAAAAACCGGAACTTAAGTTTCGGTTTTTTCGTTTACAAAGTTTACTTAAAGAGTTAAAAATATTTATATTTGAGTGTGCTGTTTTCGGTTTTATGCAATTAATGGCCTGATGAATTGTTTTTTTAATCACATAAAAGTTTTCGCATTATCTGTAGCTCTTAGCCTTTGCTCCGTTAGCGTTGCGTTTTCGCAACCATCAAAAACCAAAAAATACACCCTCGACTCCCTAAAAGCAGAACAGTTTATAG
>JAEXOD010000209.1 GCA_023447335.1 Bacteroidota bacterium | reverse complement strand
TTCAAATAATTTCCGCAATAATTATGCCCGGTATTATGCCTAATTTGTTTGGTCAGTTTTTTAAAACCGATTTAACAATAAAAGAGAACAGAGAAGAGTATATTCAATTTTTGATAGAAAAATATTTATAGTTTAATTCTAAATTATTAACCAAAAAAGAGGCAACGTCTTTTTAATGGGAAAGCTATGCCCTTTTGTAAAATAGGAAGTATATATGTTTAAGTACATTGTAATCATATTAATGATTTTAAAATTAGTAGTGACTGCTCAAGAAAAACAGTTGACCGGAATAATTGAAGGAACAGTTTTAGATAAAGAGACAAAATTGCCGCTTATTAGTGCAAATGTAATAATTGAAAATAGCTCAATCGGTTCAACAACCGATATTGACGGAAAATTTTTAATTAGCGGGGTTAAGGTTGGTAATTATAGTATAAAAGTAAGTTATATAGGATATATGCCTATTATTAAAACTGATGTTATAGTTAAATCCGGAAGAAGCACAAATATGGCAATTGAATTGCAGCCGTCTCAATATCAAACTGAGGAGGTTAACGTTACAGCCGGATATTTTAATGAAGTGGAATACCAAACAGTGAATTCGGTTAATTTTTCGTATGAGGAGATAAGAAGATCGCCCGGAGCTGCCGGTGACGTAAGTAGAATCATGATGAGTTTGCCGAGCGTTGCAAAAGTTAATGATCAATCCAACAGTTTAATTGTTAGGGGCGGAAGTCCTTTAGAAAATGCATTTTTTATTGATAATATTGAAATCCCGAATATTAACCATTTCCCTACACAAGGAGCTTCGGGAGGTCCAATAGGAGTACTAAACGTTGACTTTATAAATGATGTCAATTTTTTATCAGGCGGTTTTTCTAGTGCGTATGGCGATAAATTATCTTCGGTTATGGATATTAAATTTAGAGAAGGAAATAGGGAGAGAATAGAAGGTCAGTTAGAGTTAAATTTTGCGGGTTTCGGCGGAGTAATTGAAGGACCTTTAAGCAAAAAAGGAAGTTATATGTTTTCGGTACGCAGAAGTTATTTTGATTTGTTGGTTAAATCCATTGATATGGGGACTTCAATTCCGCCGAGTTACGGTGATTACCAATATAAAATTGTTTATGATATTAATCAAAATAATAAAATTTCTATATTGGGTGTAATTAGCGATGATAATAATAATCCAACCCAAAAAGCTGCTATTGATGAAGATATGATTTATTATGGTCCGCAAAAAATTTGGGTTCATACTAACGGCTTAAATTGGCAAAAAATTTGGGGTAAAATAGGATATTCTAATACTTCGGTTGCTTTTACTTCAAATATTTTTGATGAAACCTTCTACGAGACAGGATCAGGTTTGTTATTACGTAAGAACGATTCTTACGAAAACGAATTAAAAATCAGAAATATTAATTATCTTAAACTTTCTGATAACCTAAGCTTAACTGTTGGGGGAGATTATAAATGGCTAAAATCGAATTATAACAACTTCTATGGTGAATATACCGATGCATTGGGGAATATAACTCCGGAAACTATTCATGAAGTAGGATTTAATGAGCATAAAATAGGTTTGTTTGAGGAAATGAAAATTACTCCTACAAACGGATTAGATTTATCAATTGGTGTAAGGGGTGATTATTTTACATATAACAAAAGAGTTAATATAGCACCACGCTTTTCATTTAATTTAGCATTAGATGAGTTATCTTCGGTAAAAGCGTTTGCAGGAGTATTTTACCAAACTTTACCAAGTATCTTGTTATCACAAAACGAAAATAATAAAGATTTAAAAAATACGATGGCAATGCAATATATTTTAGGTTATGAACGCTTATTAACTAAAGATATAAGATTAACGTTAGATTTATATTATAAAAAGTATCAAGATTTACCGATAGATCCGTCTCAACCGAAATTGTTTTTAGTTGATGAATTGTATTATAGATCAGGTTACTTTTTTAATCATGATAAATTGCTCAGTAGCGGTAATGCCTATACAAAAGGGATAGAACTTATGTTGCAAAAAAAACTGGCTGAAAATATATACGGATTAGCAAGTATTTCTTATTCAATAACAAAATATAAAAGTATAGATAATATATGGCGTAACCGAGTGTATGATAATAGAATAGTTGCAACAATTGAAGGAGGATACAAACCAAACAATAAATGGGAATTTAGCTTAAGATGGGTATATGCCGGAGGAACACCATATACTCCTTTTAATTTAACCGAATCCCAAGAATTAAATAGAGCGGTATTAGACGAAAATAAAATAAACACCGAAAGGTATCCTGCTTACCACACTCTAAATATTAGAGTTGATAAAAGATACAATTTTGAAAACATAAATATTGTTGCTTATATAAGTATATGGAATGCATATAGTAGAAAAAATGTAGCAACTTATTTTTGGAATGAAACAAAAAAAGAACAAGGTACAATTTACCAATGGACTTTGCTTCCGATTTTTGGTGTAGAAGTTGAATTTTAAGTTAAAAAAAGGATCAATAATTATAGTTAAACGAAATTAACCTTAGAGATTAAAATTTAACTGCAAAGTATCTAAAAAAGTTTTCTACCTCCAATAGAAAGGCTATAGATACTTTGCCTACGGATAAATTACTTGATATATTATCTGGCGAACAAAAGAAAATTAAAATCGGTAATTTACTTACAAGGTTAAGAAGAGCAGGTCTAATAATTAATTGTGGAACTACTTCAAAATCTTATTGGAAACTAAAAGAGTCGGGGTTATATCAAAAGGGATTAATTAAAAGGAAAATATAAACACTCACCCCCTTTATCCCCCTCTCAAAATTCTAGAGAGGGGGAATAATACTAGAGATACTTAAATAGCAAGGATTTTGCCAGATACCTTAAGTTATTTATAACCTATTATAATACAACGGATTATAAAGTGATGTCATCCCTTCTATAGAGTTTAGAGAAGGGGTCGGGGGATGGTTGAGTCTAAAAGATAACGAGGAATAAAAAAATAATTTTTGTGATATAATTGCTATTTAAAACGATAAAAAACTACTTTTAATACAGCCCTTTCAAAAATGTTTAAAGAGACTTAAAGAGAAATTTTACTAAGTATTAAATAGTATATTAGAAAAAAAGATAAATGAAGTGGAGTTAATAAAACAAGAAAAAATTAAAATATCCCCAAACGAATAAAAGCGAATGGGGATTATATAAAAATAATATACGACTTACTTTTTCAAAAACTCGTCAATAATTTTACCAACAGATTCCATTTCGTTACCTACGGCTTGGTGACCTCCGTCATTATCCAAAACATAAAGACGTCCTTTTGTGTATTTAGCAAATTCAATAGCAGAAGCCGGATTAAGAATGTGGTCTTGACTGGCAACAATTGAAAGTATATCGGCTTTAATATGTTTGCCGGTGGCTTCTTTATCTTTGTTGAATTTACGTGTTATATCGTGGTTAATCATGCTAATTAGTTGGTATTTCCAGCATATAGGAGGAAATGTTTTTGAAGCATCGTGGTCAAATCTTTTTAAGTATTCGTCAAATTTATTAACGTCAACAATTCTGTTAAATTCTTTTGGTGTGCGGGCTGCAAATTGTATCATAAGGCTTAATACTTTGCTGATATCTTTATCCGGAACGGAGTAACTTTCCCCAATTTTAATTACTTCTAATGATATTGTCCAAAGTAATTTATCTATTGCGGTTAAATACGGAGTAGGAACGTAAGGAATAGCTTTATCCATAAAATCCGGATATGCAACTACCCATTCATAAGCTTGCATACTACCCATTGAACCGCCCATAACACAATGAACATGATTAATATTTAAACTTTTAGTTAAAGCAATATATTGACTTTTAACCATATCCCCGACAGTAAATTGTGGGAAATTATTTAGCGGTTGTTTTTCGCTGTTATTCGGAGATGTTGAAATCCCGTTACCTAAAGCATCTAAAGCAATTACAAAATATTTAGTTGTATCAACAAGTTTACCTTCACCTAAAGAATATGAAGTCGCTTCACTTGTTCCGTTAAAATAAGAAGGGAAAAGAATAATATTACTTTTGTCATCGTTTAATTTTCCGAAAGTTCGATATCCGATTTTACAATCTAATACTTTTTGACCGTTCTCTAATTCTAAATCGCCGATAGCGGCAAACTGTTGTACTCCTTGCGCATAAAAAGCGACATTAAATAAGAAAAAAACACAAACAAATAATTTAAGACTTCTCATATATGTACCTTTAATTTTTTAATTTTGCAAAAATCAATTCGTCAACAACAGTTCCGTTTTTAATAATATTTTTTCTTAATCGAGCTTCAAGTTCAAAGCCGGCTTTAGTTAAAACTTTAGAACTAGCCGGATTCCAATCGAATACGCTTGCCTGAATTCTAATAATATCAAAATAATCGAAGATAAAATTAGAAAATAATAGTAAAGCTTTAGTCATAATCCCCTTATTCCAATATTCTTCACCAAGCCAATATCCTACTTCTGCCGTTCTTTTATAAAAATCCTTTCCCGGCACAAAACCTATTGCCCCTACACAGCTTTCCTCAATAACAATAGCATAATTAGTAACCGGATCAGCTAAATTAACCATCGAAATAAATGATTCTGCATCTTCCAAAGTATAAGGATGCGGAAAATGGTCTCGTAAATTAATCCATATTTTACTATTATTGGCATGTTTAGATAGGGAAGGAGCATCTTCAAATAAAAAGTTTCGAATAATAAAACCGTCACCTTTAATTTTCATGTAATCACCTGAAAATATTAAAAACTTTAAACTAATGTTTTTTAAAGTAAAATAAAACATAGTTGTAATTTTTTTTAGCATATTTGTATATTAAAAATAAAACTTTATTAAATATGACTGTATTATTTATTTTAGCGATAGGAGCATTTTATCTTTATTTAATATTTACGAGAATAAATTTAACACGGTTAAATTTATTACATCGCTTTTTACTTAAACAAGTTGTAAAAAAATGGGAAAAATATCGAAAAGCCATACCGAAAGATAAACTTGCAATTATGGAGTATGATGCTTTAATTAGCTTACTTAATGTTTTTGAAAAATTTTTAGTAAGGCAAATTTTAACTATAGATCCTAAAGATATTGGATTTAACGGTCCGTTTTATTCGCTGGAACTACCAAAGAATTTAGTGAAAGTATCAAGTGTTAAATTTATAGGCAGTGGCGAAGGGAGAGAGACGGGTGTTCAATATTGCCCGGAACACTCACTAAAAGATTTCAATACAATGAGCGAAAATATGTATAATGAAATCGGAAAACGCATTTTTATTGATTCCGGTTATCGCTCACCCGGAAGGCAAGCATTTTTATTTATTTATTATTTGGTTAATGATAATGATTTTTCATTAAAAGAAAACGGCAGATGGATTGCTTTGCCCGGATATAGCGAACATAGTTCGCCTTATAATAACGCAATAGATATTGCAACAAGCGAAGGGATTAACGGCTTTTCGGAGAACCAAACAGCCGAAGATTTTGAATTTACGGATGAATATAAGTGGTTGACTAAAAACGGGAGTAAATTTAATTTCTATTTATCTTATCCAAAGGAAAATGAACTTGGTGTGGCTTACGAACCTTGGCATTGGCATTGGGAAAAAAGAAAACCGGAACTAGAAGGGTAACTAATTCCGGTCTTCAGAGGCTATTATTATCTAAGGGATTTCTTATTTATTAGCTAAAGCGTATAGAGTATCTCTAGTTTGTTCAATTGTAGAATATTTTTTATTTAAGTATGCACAATAAAAATGTTTGCACATTTTACGAGTTCTTTCGTTATCGTTATATTTACATTCATTCTTAATTAAGTTAAGACCTCGGGCGTCTTCCAATTTAATAAGTGTTAAAGCAGCCATAATTCTTACATTTTCATCATCATCATTACGTAAGATTCTCATTAATTCCAAAACACCTTTTTCACTCGGTATAATTTCACCAAGCATATAGGCGCAGCTTACACGCAAACCGGTATTTTGAGATGTTAAGCCGTTTAATAAACTGGCTTCAATTTGTTCGTCGGTAACTTTTTTATTAGCTTTATTTGAAGGTTCTGCAGCATTAATTGATACTGCGAAAAATAGCATTGCGATAATGGCAGTAGTAAAAAGTCTTGTTTTCATGTCTATCCTCTCTGTTCGTGTTTTTCAAATTTTATTAAACTTACACTAATATAGACGCCGGCATTTTAAAAAAGTTATGGAGTGTAAAAATATTTGACTATGACATTTTTTTACAACTTTTTACTTTTTATTGCGTCTAAGTTTTACTTATAAAGGAATTTCTTTTAGTAATTTATTGTTTATAATTAAAAAAAATGGGAATATGAATAAATCGTTTTTAATCTTCTTCGGTATAGTTTTTATAGTATATTTAAGTGTTAATTCTTATATTTTTATTCGAGGGCTGCAATCATTTAAACCTGATAGTCCGTTAAAGAATTATTATATAGCAACGTTTGTTTTTGTCGCACTGACATTTTGGGCAGGAAGAATAACCGAGAATTATTTTCCGTCATTTTTTACTGATATATTAGTTTGGATAGGTTCGTTTTGGCTTGCATTTATATTATACTTTTTAATAGCAATAATTCTTTTAGATATAATAAGAGTTGTTAATCATTTCATTCCGATTTATCCGGATTTAATAACTTCAAACTACCAAAAAGCAAAAGAGTACACTTTTTATATAGTTGTTAGTATTGTTAGCTTAATTGTTTTAATCGGACATATTAATTTTCGAAATCCGAGAATTTTTACTAAAGAAATAAATATTAATAAATCAGCAGGCGAGATTAAAACGTTAAATATTGTTGTAGCCTCGGATATACATATGGGTACAATTGTTACAAACGGAAGAGTCCGAAAACTAGTTGAAATGGTTAACGGTCTAAATCCCGATATTATATTATTACCCGGTGATATTCTAGATGAAGATTTGGAGCCCGTACTAAGAAGAAATTTAGGTGAGGATATAAGCAAATTAAAAGCAAAATACGGTGTTTATGCCGTAAACGGTAATCATGAGTTTATAGGCGGCGCTGAAGAAGCTGTAAAATACTTAAGAGATCATGGCATTAATTTACTTCGTGATTCTGTTGCAATTATAGATAAACAAATAATTATAGCAGGAAGAGAAGATTTATCTGTGAATAGAATTGGTAAAAGAAAAACTACTGAAGAATTATTATCCGGTTATGATAAAAGTTTGCCTATTATTCTATTAGATCACCAACCATTTAAATTAGATGAATCTGAAAAAGCCGGAGTTGATTTGCACTTATCGGGGCATACACATCACGGGCAGTTATGGCCGTTTAATTATCTAACAGAAAAAATTTACGAAGTGAGTTGGGGATATAAGAAGAAAGGAAACACCCATGTTTATGTATCTTCCGGTTACACGGGATGGGGTCCGCCGGTTCGTTTAGGAAGTAGAACTGAAATAGTTAATATAAAACTAAAATTTAATTAGTAGAAAATTCTTTTTTAGGGACTGTAAACCAAATGGTAGTCCCTATGTTTTCTTTACTTTCGATACCAAGAGTTCCTTTATTAATATTGACAAACTCTTTGCAAAGCTCTAAGCCCATTCCGGTTCCGCGCTCATTTTTTGTCCCTTTTGTCGAAACGGTTTTTTGAGATAGAATGTTTTCTAAATTTTCGTCACTTATGCCAATCCCCTCATCTAAAATTGTAACTTTAACAAAATTATCGGCAAGATTTGTGCTAATTACTATTTTGCCGTTTTCTTTTGAAAATTTTATTGCATTCGAAATTAAATTTCTTAATATTGTTTCCATCATGTTTTGATCTGCGAACACCAAACATTCATCACTTCGATGTCTAACAATTTCTATGTTTTTCTCTTCGATATTAAATTTAAAAATATTGATAATAGAATCAATTATTTTACAAATACTTATATTCCCGGGTTTATAAGCTATTTTTCCGTTTGTAAATCTTCCGTAATTAAGTAGGTTGTCTAATAGCTCAAATAAATTTCTCAAAGAACCGTTTAATGATAGTAGATAGGTTTTATGTTCGTCTTTTGTAAATTTCTCATATTCTTCAAATAAAACGGAAGTAATCCCTAAAATACCAAAAAACGGCGATCGTAAATCATGTGCTAAAATACTAATAAACTTATCTTTATCATTATTGGCAGTTATTAAATTTTCATTAGTTAACTGTAACTCTTTTCCCTTCAACTTCAGTTCATCATTAATTTTACTTAATATAATATTAGAATCTCGTTTTTGTTTAAATAAGTAGAACCCTAAAAACAATAAAATTAACGCAAATACTAAACTTATTGTTAAAAATAGTTGAGTTCTTTTTGCAAGTTGGTTTTCGGATTCAATCTGTTTTGCTTGAAACATTTTTTTACTTGCATCAGCTTCTTTTTCAATACCTTGTACAATTTGATTTTTTGCATTATCATAAACTGAATCGCTATAAGCTTTAAATATTCTAAAGTTTTCTAAAGCTTTTTTGTAATCGCCAAGTTTTTCGTAAGTGTACGAGAGTCTTCGGTGTATATAATATTGTAACCTATAATCCTTTAAACCGTCAATTAATTCTAAAGCTAAGTTTAAATAATTCAAGGACGCATTTAAGTCTCCAAGATACTCTTTAACAACTCCCATATTTGTATAAGTAGATGCTAAGGAATTAATAAGTCCCATTTGTTCATTAATTACGGTCGCCTTTTGAAGCATCTCGAAGGCTTTGTTGAAGTTATTATTGTTAATATAATATACTCCTAATGCTTCGTAAGCTTCTCCGATTCCAAATTTATCATTAATAAATTTAGAATACCTCAAATTTTCTTCAAAATGAAATAATGCTTTAGAGTAGTCATTTAAACTAAGATACGCTAACCCCATATGACCGTGAGCAAGAGCCATTCCTCTTTTATAATCAATCTTAGTACCTGCTTTAAGCCCCATCTCAGATCTATTTAAAGCTTCTTTGTAATTACCTACAATATAATTCAGAACGCCTAATCCGCTTTGAGCATCAGCTTCTACTTTATGGTTACCTACTTCAATTGCCAAATTTAAAGCGTGAAGCAAGTATTCGCCTGCTTTTTTAAAATCGCGTAAAGAAATTGTGTTAAACCCTAAATTATACAATACTAAAGCTTTTCCGCTTTTATCTTTAACTCTATTAAAAATTGATAAAGCTCTTAAATAGTATTTATCAGCAATTTCAAAACGGTCAAGCCTATTGTAAATTTCACCCATTCCGTTTAATAAATAACCCTTTTTTGCTAACAAATCATTTCTTTGCTCTATAACCTTTAATTCTTCTTCCGCTAATTTTAGACCTTTGTTTGGTAGATCAAATCGGCATAAGTAAATTAAATTAATGAGAGAATCAATTCTATTTTCTGCGGGCAAAGAAATTAGCGACTGCTCGATTTTGGAAATACGAGTAGTAATTTCGTTAGAGAATAGAATATTAGTAAAAACAATAATAAATAAAAAAATGTTTTTTAGCAATCCATCTCCGTTAATTCACAATAATCACAATATACCGTTTTAATTTAATATATTAATTTATATATTTGTAATATTACATAAAAACGGAGAAATATGCAAGAACTAATTCAAGTTGCAGGTATAATAGATTTGGAGGAAGCCGAATTACTTATTGAGGAAGGAGTAGATTATCTCGGTTTTCCGTTAAGACTTCCGGTGAACAAAGAAGATTTGAGCGAAGACGAAGCTGCAAAAATTATAAAGCACATTCCCTTTCCGGCAAAGGGTGTATTGATTACTTACTTGGATAATGCTAATGAAATAATTGATTTTGTTGAAAAATTGGGGGTTAATGTTATTCAGCTACACGGAAAAATCAGTAAGGACGAATTAATAAAGACAAAAGAATTAAAACCCGATTTAGAAATAATAAAAAGCTTAGTTATAGGAGAATATAGTCAGGAAGAGTTATATACTATTGTAAATGAGCATAGCAATTGGATTGATGCTTATATTACAGATACTTTTGACCCATCTACCGGGGCTTCCGGAGCAACCGGAAAAACTCATGACTGGAATATTAGTAAGAGTATAATAGCAATTTCCCCTAAACCGGTTATTTTAGCCGGAGGATTAAATGCAGAAAATGTAAAAGAAGCGATTTTAACGGTTAAACCCGCAGGAGTTGACGTCCACACAGGTATTGAAAGCAAAAGCGGAAGAAAGGACCCTGAATTACTAAAAAGGTTTGTTCGTTCCGCAAAAGAAGCATTTAAACAGATTAAGGGGAATTAATGGAATTTAATAATAAAAACATTATAATAACGGGAGCGTCAACAGGAATAGGAAAAGCACTTGCAGAAGAAATTGCAAACTACAATTGCAATTTATTTATTTTAGCAAGGCGTTTAGAGTTATTGGAGGAGATTAAAACTAAATTAAATGATAAACCTGCCAACATATATTGTATTAAAAATGATGTAGGGGATAAAGATTCTGTTATAGAATCTTATAAACAAATTACCGAAATTGCTTCTAAAATAGATATTGCAATATTGAATAGCGGTGTAGGTTTTAGAATGACTGTTGAAGAATATGACAGTTCCCTTGCTAATAAAACTTTTAATACTAATTTTATGGGAATTGTTTATTGGATTGAGCAATTATTGCCGGATTTGATGGAAAGAAAAAGCGGAATAATTGCCGGAGTTTCTTCTCTTGCGGATAATCGCGGTTTTAGCGGAAGCGGATTTTACTGTGCAAGCAAGGCAGCTGCTTCAATTTATTTGGAAGGGATGCGAGTTGAATTGCAAAAATACGGCATAAAAGTTATTACGGTTAAACCCGGTTTTGTTAAAACTCCCATGACCGATGTTAATGAATTTAATATGCCCTTTTTAATGTCAGCCGAAAAAGCTGCCAAAATTATTATAAAAGGAATTAATAAAGAAAAAAGGATAATTCAATTTCCGTTACCTACCGTAATAGGGTCGAAAATAGTAGGTTTAATACCCAATTTTTTATACGATTACTTATCTCAAAAACAAAAATAAATAATGAAAAAATTATATGAAAAATTATATTCAAGATTATTTTGAGATACAAAAACATAATACTACAATTCAGACGGAAATTATTGCCGGGTTTACTACCTTTATTACAATGGCATATATAATTATTGTAAACCCTAAAATTTTGGAAGTAGCCGGTATGCCGTTCGAAGCAAGTATGGCTGCAACTATAATATCAGCATTTTTTGGTACATTATTAATGGGTGTTTATGCAAAAAGACCGTTTGCTATAGCTCCTTACATGGGTGAAAATGCTTTTATTGCTTTTACGGTTGTTAAAGTTTTAGGATATAGCTGGCAAACAGCACTGGGTGCTATTTTTATAGGGGGCTGTATTTTTACATTAATTACAGTACTTAAAATTCGATCTTATTTGGCAAATTCTATTCCATCCAACTTAAAAATCGGATTTACAGTGGGGATAGGGCTGTTTTTAACTTTTATAGGGTTAAACGAAACAGGAATTGTTACTGTCGGAGTACCCGGTGCCCCAGTAAAAACCGGAAACTTTAGAGAACCCGAGATATTGCTTGCCATTTTTTGTTTTATGCTAATTGTGTTTTTAATGATAAAGAAAATAAGGGGATCTATATTAATCGGGATACTATCAACAGCCTTAATTTCGTTTGTACTGGGTATTGTTCCTTTTCCTGAGAAAATTATTTCGGCACCGCCAAATATAAACGCCGTTTTTATGAAATTTGATTTATTAGCTGCTTTAAACTGGGGTTTTTTTGCGGTAATTCTTACGGTTTTTGTTATGGATTTTGTTGATACTATTGGTACGTTAATAGGGTTGGGAGTAAAAGCAAACTTGCTTGACGAGAACGGTAATTTACCCGATATCGAAAAACCGATGTTATGCGATGCTTTGGCTACCATTATAGGTGCAGTATGCGGTACGACAACAACCGGAACTTACATTGAATCAGCAGCCGGAATAGAAGCAGGAGGTAAAACTGGGTTAACTGCCGTAGTAACAGCCATATTGTTTTTATCGGCGTTGTTCTTTGCCCCTTTATTTACGTCTATACCGGCGTTGGCATATGGACCGGCTTTAATTATTGTAGGAGTTTTGATGATTTCACCGATCAAGCAAATAAATATTGACGAACCGGAAGAAGTGATTCCCGCATTTGTTTCAATAGTAATGATGTGTTTTACATATAATTTGGGAATAGGTATGACATCCTCATTCATTATTTATGTAATAA
>JAEXOD010000126.1 GCA_023447335.1 Bacteroidota bacterium | reverse complement strand
AAGTAAATCCTACCGGTGATACTTTATGGCAATGGCAGCCTTTACCGGGTTATGCAGATCCCGATCAGTCGTTAATAGCCAGTAATCCTGCTGAAGATACTGACGGTGACGGTAAACCTGATAGCTGGCCAAGAAGTTGGTATAATCCGACTTTGGGTAAATATGTATGGCCCGGATTTTTGTCTCAGAACGCTACAAATGCCGATTTAGAAATAAATTGGGCTATGGATGACAGAGACAACAGGGAGTTTAATTACTTCCCCTTTGATAATGATCCTTCAAGAAGAGGTATAGGAGTACAAATAGACGGTCGTGCTTTTCAATGGAGTAACGCATTGGCAGAAAATACTATTTTCTTTGTTTACACAATAACAAACGTTAGCAACAAAGATTTAGATTCTGTATTTTTCGGAATTTATGGTGATCCTGATATGGGTGGCGGTTCTCCTGAAAATAAAGATGATCATGGTTTTTTTGTTCCTCCGTATAGTACAGATAGTATGAATATTGATAAAATACCTGTTTATGCTAGAAGTATGGTTTATTTCTGGGATCCGGATATGAAAGGACGCGGCGGTATAAAATTAGGGTATTTAGGTTGTAAATTCTTGGAAAGTCCCGGTTCAATTGACGGAATAGATAATGACGGGGACGGAATGATAGACGAAAGTCAAGAAGACGGAATAGATAATGACGGTGATTGGAATGTTGATATTCACGATGTCGGTAGAGACGGTATTCCAAATACAGGTGATTTTGGTGAAGGAGACGGTATTCCGACTGCCGGTAACAAATTAGCTGACGGGTCACCTGATCCATTACAACCCGGCGAACCTAATTTTGAATTTACCGATTTGGACGAATCTGATCAGATTGGATTAACTTCTTTCAACAGTTGGTCTTGGAGCGGTGATAAGATTTCCAATGACGAATCAATGTGGAATAGGTCGAAACCCGGAAACTTTGGAGCTATTCAACAAAATACTGACATAGTTTTCATTTTTGGAAGTGGCTACATATCATTAAAAGCCGGTGAAACTAAACGTATTTCTATGGCATTGTTATGTGGTGAAGATTTAAATGATTTGTTAACAAGTGCTGAAACAGTTCAAAGAATTTATAATCAAAATTATCAATTCTTTAAACCACCATATACTCCAACTTTAACAGCTATTCCCGATGATAAGAAAGTTACTTTATATTGGGATACCAAAGCGGAAGAAAGTGAAGATCCGATAACCGGAAAAGATTTCCAAGGATATGTTATTTATAGAAGCACCGATCCAACTTTCAATGATATTCAAACGATAACAGACGGACAGGGATCCAGTTTCTTATTGACACCTTTAAAAGATGTTAACGGAAATACATGTAAATGGGATGTTGATTATATTGACGAACCATATGTTGATAAAAATAAAAACGGAAGATATGACGCAGGTGAACCTTATACTGATTTGAATCACGATTTATCTTGGACTTCAAATATGGAAGATCCTTGGAAAGGTTATGCTCCCGTACCTTATCAAGGAAGAGGATTACAATATTATTTAGGTAATAATAGCGGACTGGTTCATTCTTTTGTAGATTCAAATAACGTAATAAACGGTCAAACTTATTATTATGCCTTAGTTGCTTTTGATAGAGGTGATTCGGTAGGTATTCCTCCGACTGAAACAACAAAAAAAATAACTACTGATCCGGTTACCAGTGAAATACGTTTTGATATTAATACTGCGATGGTTATTCCGGGACCTAGAACAAGCGGTTACGAACATCCGGAGATAAACAGTGAGAATTTAACTCATACTCAAGGGAATTCAACCGGAAAGCTATATTTTAATATTCTTGATGATCAAGCAGTGAAGGAAAATAATGAATACTTAGTTTCATTTAGTAAAAATTTCCCTTATATGGGTACAACAATTAGTAAGAAAAATTACTCAGTAATGGATTTAAGCGTATATAAAACTTCAGTAACGTTATTTGACACTAATTTTGTAATATTGGGAAAAGAAAATATTTCTTCTGACGAATATCTAAAAGTTACTGATGAATATGGTACAATCTATACTGAAAATGTTGATTTTATTATCAATCATGAAAAAGGAACCTTAAGAAGAATAGGCGGAAAAATTCCGGCCACAAATAGACTAAATGTAGAATTTAGATATTATCCTATTAAAAACAGTCCTAAGATTAATTTAGAAGATGATAATCCTATTTTTGACGGTATAAAACTTACTATTCAAGATGAAGAAGCTTTAGCTTGGGATGCTGCTAAAACTAAATGGATTGAAGGAAATACAAATTTTTCTTATGATGTTAGAATATCTTCTGTGGGTCAGTATAAAACTTTATATCCTGCAGATTATACTATTACTTTTTCTGAAAACTTAATAGATACGGCAGTAGTTAATAATCAAGGTATTAAAAAAGTGCCTGTGAAATATAGTGTGAAAAATGTTACGACCGGTGTGCCTCAGAAAGTATTATCATTTTTGAATGAAAAAAATGCTACAAAAAATAACACTTGGGATCCGGGCGAAGAAATAATATTTTTTAAGCCGGGTGCAAAAGGTGTTGGCAGCGATACTTTGACATGGGGTGTTACAATTTATAAACCACTTGATTCAACAATAGTGCCGGTTACACCAACAGACGGAGATGTATTATTTATAAAAACAAAACGTCCTTTCGAAATCGCAGATCAATATTTGTTGAAGACTAAAGCCGGAAAAGTAAATATTGAAACGACAAAATCTTCGTTAGATAAAATTTACGTAGTACCAAATCCGTACGTAGGGATGAATGATATTGAACCTACAACAAAATTACCGGGACAACAACGCGGTGAAAGAAGAATTTATTTTGAAAATCTTCCTAGTAAATGTACTATTAGAATTTTCTCACTTAGCGGTGATCCGGTAACAGTATTAGAGCATGACAGCGGTGTACAGAACGCAAGAGAATTTTGGAATTTATTAAATAAAGACGGATTCTCAGTTTCTTACGGTATTTATATTGCACATATTGATGCCCCGGGAATAGGCGAAAAGATAATTAAATTTGCCATAATTAAATAGGGGATGAGAGAATGTCAATATATAAAAATAGAATCGGAGTTATTATGAAAATAAATTTAAGAATAATAATTAGTTTATTACTCATCAGTTCCGTCCTTAGTGCTCAAAACCTAACAAAATCGGGTACAACTTCGGCACAATTCCTGAAAATTGGGGTTGGTCCTAGAGCAATAGGCATGGGAGGTGCGTTTGTGGCTACTGCAAACGATATAAGTGCATCTTATTGGAACCCGGCAGGATTGACAAATATTATCGGCAACGAAGCTTTTTTTGATCATACAAAATGGATAGCAGATATTAATCATGATTATGCTGCTGCAGCAAGTTATCTTGAAGGTTTTGGAACAATAGGTTTGTTTGTTTCTGTTCTGTCTATGGATGAAATGCTTGTTAGAACAATTGAAAAACCTGAAGGTACAGGTGAATTATTTGATGCAGGTGGTTTAGCAATAGGTTTAAGCTACGCAAAAAGTTTAACCGATGCATTTTCCATCGGGTTTAATGCAAAATATATACGTGAGTATATTTGGCATGAATCTGCCACAGGATTTGCTTTTGATATAGGTACATTATATAAAATTCCTATTCTAAATGAATTTAGGATAGGTGCTAGTATATCAAATTTCGGTACGAAAATGAAACTTGACGGTCGAGATATATTAAGGGTTTTACAAATTGGTGCCGGTGGTTCAAATCAAATAAGTACTAAAATTGAACTTGATGAATTTGATCTACCATTAATGTTTAGAGTTGGCGTTGCTGCCGATTTACTAAAACAAGATGATATGATGTTTACGCTAGCTATTGATGCCGTTCACCCAAATGATCACTCTGAGTATTTAAATATTGGTGGTGAATTCAGTTGGAATGATATTGTTTTCATCAGAGGCGGTTATACTTCATTATTTGAGAAAGATTCTGAAAAAGGACTTTCATTAGGTATGGGCTTACAATATGCCCTTTTAGGTTCAATGAAGTTGAAGGTAGATTACGCATATCAAGATTATCATAGATTACAAGATATACATTATCTTTCCTTTGGTGTTCTTTTTTAATTGAAGATAATTGTTTTTAAAGCCCTTCGGTTTTTAATCGAGGGGCTTTTTTTTTATAATTAAAAATTTATTAATGTGTTTTTTATCAAGTCTTTTATTTCTGCATTTTATTATATTTGCAGAAAAGATGAGTTTTTATATGAATTTATTTAAATATTTATTTATTATTTTGGTTGCTTTTGTTTTCATCTCTTGTGAAAAATCTAATCCGGTGCAATCAAAACTTATGCAATCTAATAATAAGTTGATAACCGAATACGATAAAATGGTTGATTATGCATTTAACGGATATACTGATAAACGTTACAATGCCGGATTCAATATAGCTTTAATAAACGGTGAAAATGTTTATACTTATAGTTACGGAGAAACTTCCTTAGGAAAAGGAATTTTATCAGACCAAAACACAATGTATGAAATAGGTTCAATTACAAAAGTATTTACCGCTATCTCGCTACTATATTATTTGGAGACGCATAATATAAGTATTAATGCTCCCATTAAAAATTATTTACCAATTTCATTGAATGGAAAGTTAAACAAAAATGGAATTGAAATAACGTTTCAACATTTATTAAATCATACTTCAGGCTTAGAAAGAATACCTTCTGATATTATATCCTCAAAAAATCCTTATGCCGGATATGACAGTACAAAAATCTTTAATTATTTATCAAATCATAACTTAGTCTATACACCCGGAACATTTCCGATTAATGAGGATGAAATAAGTTCACACTATAGCAATTTAGCCTACGCATTAGCCGGAATTATTTTAGAAAGGAGTTTAAATAAATCATTAAATGGGATTTTTAGTGAATACATATTTGGTAAATTTAATATGAGTAGTAGTACATTAAATGATATTTCAACAAATAGTAACATTGCTTTTCCTCATAATTTATTAGGTAATACAAGCTATTGGGATATGAGCGGGTTCGCGGCTGCCGGAGGGATAAAAAGTAACTTAAATGATATGGTAAAATTTACTATTAATCAAATAAATAATATTGACGATGAAAAATTAAATTATGTAATAAATGAATGCCAAATACCTTTGGTTAGTTTAAATGGTTTTCCGGTTTTTGGTTTAGGTTGGGAATTTTTTACGATGGAAAACGGACAAAAAATTTTAGTGAAAGATGGCGGTACAGGGGGATTCACTAGTTTTATTGCAATTTGTAAGGACTCAAAAAAAGGTATAGTTGCGCTTTTTAATAATAATGCTGAAAGTAATCAATCAGAATTTGTGATTAGACTAATAAATTCATATTTTAAGTGAGATATATTTTTATATAATAATGTAAAAATTTTTATTATTTTAAACCTTAAAAAAAGGAAATTCATGTCAAAAAATATATTAAGTATCGTTATTCTAATACTACTAATAGTTAGTAATTATTTTGCCGCACCAATTAAAAATTTACCAGTTAAACTTATTCAGCCAAACGGAAGTGAAATAAACTGTTTTGTTTCAGGGGATGAGTTTTTTAATTACATCCATGATGATAGCGGTTATATAATTGTACAAAACCCAGATACAAAGTATTATTGTTACGCAATTCAAGAAAAAGATACTTTTATATTTTCAGAATTAATAGTTGGAATAAATGATCCGATTGAGGGGTATATTTCTAAGGGAATTGATTATGACCAAATAAGTATTGATAAAATTAAAAAAAAGTTTGCGCATGAAAAATCGATAGAAGATATTAGTGCCCCAACAAGTGGCTTAATCGAAAATATTGTAGTTTTTATCAGATTTGCAGGAGAGCCTGAATTTACTCAGCAATTATCTGTTTATGATAATATGTTTAATAATCAGACTGCCAATACGAATTCGATGTATAATTACTTTAAAGAAGTTTCTTATAACACGTTAACCGTTAATACCCATTTTTTTCCAGTAAGTACAGGCGGCAATATTTTATCTTATCAAGATAGTCATCCGAGAGCATATTATCAACCATCTACAGGAGCAGGTAGTATTGGTTACGGTGATGACGATGATCGAACAAATAGGGAACATACTTTGTTAAAAAATGCAATTAATTATATTGCTTCATCTGTTCCTTCTACGTTAAAAATTGACGGAGATAATGACGGTGAAGTGGATAATGTTTGTTTTGTTGTATCAGGCAGTCCGACCGGTTGGTCTTCCTTGCTTTGGCCGCATATGTGGTACTTATATGCCCAAACTGCATATATAAACGGAAAACGAGTCGGAACTTTTAATTTTCAATTACAAAGTAGTTTAATGTCATCGGGTGTTGGAGTTTTATGTCATGAAATGTTTCATTCATTGGGTGCTCCTGATTTATATCATTATACAGAGAACGGCATTTCACCGGTTGGTACATGGGATATAATGGAAAACGATTTAAACCCACCTCAACATATGGGGGCACATATGAAATTTAAATACGGAAATTGGATTTCATCAATTCCGGTAATAAATACAAGCGGTACTTATTATTTAAACCCGTTAACAGAAGCTGAAAATAATTGTTATAGGATTAACTCTCCCCGTTCTTCTAATGAATATTTTGTTCTTGAGTATCGAAAGAGAAATACACTTTTTGAAAGGATGTTAAGCGGAGACGGTTTGTTAGTGTATAGAATTGATAGACGTTATAACGGTAATGCCGATGGTCCTCCTGATGAAGTATATATTTATAGACCTTACGGTACTCCGAATTCTAACGGAGTTGTATCGTTGGCAAATTTAGGAGCTCATGTTGGCAGAACATCTATCAATAGCGGGGGAATTCATAGTGCATTTTTATATAACGGTACAGCCGGAGGATTAAATATTTATGATATTGGTTTTGCCGAAGAAAATATATCATTTAAAGTTAAAATTGAAAACTCTATTTCTACACTTTATCCAAATGGCGGAGAATCATTTTCTACCGGTGAACAAATTAGTTTAACTTGGGAAAATTTTGGTGCGGCAACAAATTTTGATTTATATTTTAGCAGTGATAATGGGCAAAATTGGAGTATTATTGCAAATAACTTAGCTAGTACGCTTAAAACATATAGTTTTGAATTACCAAACATAATTTCCTTTAATTGTAAGATTAAAGTAGTTAGTAGTAGTAATCCAAATACATTTGATGAAAGTGACAATTGTTTTTCTATTTCACCGGAAGGGATTTATAATGTTTCCCTTTTAGGAAATTTAAAAGTTAGCGGTTTTACAAATTCTATTGAAATAAAAGATAAAATTGCATTTGTTAGTAGCAAAAGTGCCGGGTTACATTCTATTGATATTTCTGATATTTATAATCCTACATTTTTAGGTACATATAATTCATCCGTAAGTTCTCTATATGCAAAAGTGATTGATACTTTAGCATATTTAGCAGATATGAACGGAGGCATTGATGTAATTAATGTTAAAAATCCATCCGACATGAATTTATGCTTTAATATTCCTATACCTGGGCAAAGTACTTGGATTGATATAAAAGATGATGTAATGTATGTTGCTAATAAAAATAACGGCATAAGAGTATTTGATATAGTTGATAAAAGAAACCCGCTCGAAAAGGCAATAATTCAAACTTCCGGAGCAGCATCGGTAATTAAGATTTTTGATAATTATTTGTTTGTAGCCGAAGGCTTAGAAGGAATTTCGGTATATGATCTTACTCAAAAATTCAATCCTATTAAGATAGGAGCATTTGATACTCCGGGAACCGCAAGTAATTTTGATTATAAAAATAAAATTTTATTTATTGCTGATAAAACAATGGGTGTAACGATTGTGAATATTTCAGATATTCAAAATATTGTTACGTTATCAAGTATTACAAATATCGGTTCGGTTAATAGCGTTAAGGTTTATGGAAATTATTTATACTTAGCATGCGAAGGTAACGGTATTAAGATTTATGATGTTACTGATTTATCAACACCTAAAATTTGCGGGTATTATTCTCAAAGTATTTATGCTGTGGATATTAATGTATACAATGATTTTATTTATGTTGCTGATCAGTCTAAAGGTTTATTAATATTTAAAAATGATTTAATTTCTAATGTAACGAATAATAATGACCCTGTTGTAACTGATTTTAAGCTTTTTCAAAACTATCCTAATCCGTTTAATCCGTCAACTAAAATCAGTTATCACTTACCCAAAAACGGTAATGTTAGTCTAAAAGTTTTTAATATTTTGGGGGAATTAGTTAAAAGTTTTGAGCTAACAAATGCAAATAAGGGATTAAATATTATCGACTTTGACGGAAATGGTTTATCAAGCGGTATATATCTATATTCACTTGAATTTGAAGATAAAGTGATTTCAAATAAAATGATTCTAATGAAATAAACAAATTATGGATCAGTAGTTCATTCATCTCTTTTTAGCGTAAAAATAAATTGGTGATTCATTTCGCTAAAAAACTTGAATACAAGACTATTTTCATTAATTACTTCATAGCTATTATAAAATGCGAAGTTAGTTTCAATTTTAACAAATCCTTTTATTACATTTCTAAGTAAAGTCAATAGTCTATTAAAAACTGACTGACTGAATTCGTCGCATAACTGTAATATTTCGTAATCGAAATTTTTTGCTTTTTTATTATAGTTTTTTGAAAATATACTTAATATATCGTTATAAGTACTTATAAAAGTTAAAATATACTTAGTGTTATCATTATCGTTATAAGTTGATGTATATACAACAGCTTCATTAATCACATTATTTAATTGTGAATTAAAAGTAATAATAGTTTTTATTTTTGTTCTAAATTCTTGTCTTAAAACATCTTTAATTAATAATTCATAATTCTTTTTAATTAGTTGAATATCCTTAACCGGAATGTCCGTGAAGGTAGGTGAGCTATTGATCTTTTTTTCTAATAAATCCTGTAATGATAAATTCTTTTTATCAAAAGCTTTTTTAAAGATAACTTTTAATTGTTCAGGTAATTTTTCATAATCATAAGGTTTAATAATTATTTCAATTATGCCAAATTTTAATAATTCAATCAGAATATCTTTCTGAGGAAAACCGGTGGTTAGTACCAAACTTAGTTTTTCAGTTTCTGGATTACTCCTAATTTTTTTTATTATTTCTAAAGATCTTTTAGGCGTTTCTGAAATATCTAAAAACAAAACATCTGTTTTATAAATAATTAACTTGTTAAAATGAAATTGCTTAAAATCATATGATTTTGTATTAAAGTTAAAAGTGTAATTAATTATTTTAGACAGTTTAATACCTAATCGTAATGTATTATCAACTACTGCTACATTAAGCATTATTAACCTTGTTTTTCCATTAATGAAACTAAATAATTTAACTCATTATCATATAAGTCTTTAATAAGATTTATATCTTCATCAGTAAGTTTTACAAGATTATTTGTATTATCAATAGCTTGCTCTTTTGTTTTAATTCCGGGTATAACAGTGCTAATACCTTTTATAGCTAAAATAAAACTTAAACTTAGTCCGGTTTTATTTGTGTTATACTTTTTAGTTAAAAACCAGATTTTTTCTAATGAATTTAAAGTTTTTTCAAGAATTTCGGTATTTAATCTAAACGATCTGTGGTCGTTTTTTTCAAAGGAGGAGGATGTAGAAAATTTCCCGGTTAATACTCCAAACTGTAAAGGCATTCTGGCAATTATTCCATACCCCAAAGACTGAGCCTTTTCAATTACAGAACTTGCCCTTTGATTAATAACATTATAAACAAGCTGAAAAGAATCTCCAATTTTATTATCCATAAGAAAGTCAGCTTCCTGAAATGGGTTAAACGTGTTTAGAGAAATTCCCCAATATCTGATTTTACCGGATTTTTTTAAATCCTCCATAGCCCTAATGCAATCACCGCTTTCTAAGTGTGAAAGTTTCGCGGAATGGAGTTGATACAAGTCAATATAATCGCGTTTAAGTCTTCTTAAACTATGTTCGCAAGCATCTATTATATGTTTGTACGAATAATCGAGAAAAATTGAATCGTCCTCAGCCAGTCGATGTCCTACTTTAGTAGCAATAATTATTTCTTTGTTATTTTCGAATACCTTGCCGATAAGTTCTTCACTATGACCCAAACCGTAAAAATCTGCAGTATCAAAAAAAGTTATTCCCAAATCTCTTGATTTTTTTAATGCATCAATGGAAACATTATCATCAACGTTTCCCCAACCAATAGGTATAGTACCTGCGATTGCGGGTCCCCCGATACCCCAAGCACCAAAACCGATCTCGCTTACAACTAATTCGGTGTTTCCAAATTTTTTATATTCCATGTTATAAATCCCAAATATTATATTTTACTCCTATAGAATAGTAAATTATTTTGGAATGGTCAAGCGATAAATAGTTATAAGATAAAATTGTTCTAAAATTCGTAAATAGTTCATAATCTATTTTTGCATATATAGAAAAATTTTGAGTATCGTCTTGATTAAAAAAAGTTAACATTTCATTATTAAAATAATAAGCTCTTTTACCTAAAGTAGCTTCAATTTTTGCATAGAAAGAGTAGTACGGATAATAATTAATAGTAAAAATACTGCTTAATAAGCTTCTATTATCATCTGTAGATTCACCCATTAAAAAATCTTCATATACGGGAAGATCAGATTCTAAAGATGTAAAAAGGAGTTTATAAGAAATATCAAAAGTATAAGAGGGTAAATAAATTATATTTAAGCTAGGTTGATGTACCTTGACAGATTTATTTCCTCTTAATGAAATGAAATTATAATTAGTCCCAAAATATAAATTGTTATAATAATAAGATAACCCAAGACCATATACGTTTGTCACATCATTGTAAGAAAAATCAAATGGTTTATAATTATACTTTCCTGTTTGGTAAGCAATATTTGCTTTTACATAAAGGGGAAAAAATGATTTTGTATATCCTAAAACTAATAGGTTTTGATTGTATTCAAATTCTTTTTTTGAAGTTACATCAGTTTTATCAAATCCTATGGTGAGGTAGTCATAATAATTAATTCCTGCAGTTGTATACAATGACATTCCGGATGAACTTTTATCTTTGTTATAAGTACCTTGCGTATAAAATAAAGCAGGAGATAACGATAAATTAAACTCCTGTGCAGTAATTAAAATCGGTAATAAAAAAACAGTTATATAAGCAAATATTCTCATCTGCAAGCTTCCAAACCTTCTTTTGCACTTGCATCATTGCTATTATTTATTAGAGCATTAATGAAGTATTCTTTTGCTTTGTTTTTATTATTTAATTTAAATAGTGTCCATCCATAGTACAAATTTATATAATAATCAGAAGAGTATAACGGATATACTTTATCTAAAAAGTTTTTGGCAGTTTGATAGTTAGCTTTGTAATAGTAAATAATTGCCAACTTCAAATTTGCAGTGTAATTATTGTTGTCAATTTCTAAAACCTTTTTATAAATTGTTACAACTTCATCTGTTTTAGAAAGAGCATCATAAGGATATGTTAATCCTAGTAACGCTTCAACACTTTTACTATTACTTAAAGTAAAAGCCTTATTATAATATTTAATTGATTCTTGATATTTTTTATTGTTATGATATAACCATCCTAGTCTTAAATTTGTAAAGTAATCATCTGATAGATTATCTTTAATCTTTTCCATTTCTGCAAGAGCTAAATCATATTTTTTACTTGTCTCATATTCAATAGACTTTGTAAAAGTTGACAGTTTATCTGATTGTCTATCTTTACAATTATAACTGATGAAAGTTATAATAAAAAGTACAATAATTAGAGTTATTTTTTTTGAAAACATTTTTATTCCTCCGTAGTTATAAATTTTGCTATAACGTTTGTTTTGTTACTATTAAATTTAAATTCTTTAAAAATTCCTTCTTCAGAAATTGTAAATATACCGTTACATTCTTTTTTATAAAATTTGAAAATTCCGTTACCTTTAATAATGCCTGAAAACGAAATATTAATATCTTCATTATTATTAATATTATTTACAAATTTATAAATGCCTGCCGAAATAATTTGCTCGCCTAACGGTAAAAATAATTCTGAAATGAAGCGAATTACACTTTTATCGATATTATGCAGCGGAAATTTATCTTCCCAATTAAGGAAATCCTTAAACATAAAAGGTGTTTTTGAGTTTAAAAGATAGAAATAATATAGGGCTGATTCTTTATTTCCGATAAAGCTTGTTACGAAAAATATTTTTTCGACAATGTAAATATAAGCAATAGCACCGTTATCAGATTTTATAAATTGGTTATTATTTATATCAACATTAATTTCCCATTTTTCAATAAAATTTAAATTGTTAATATTAACATTAAGTTCAAATTCGTCTCCCAGTTGTAACGAGTATGCTTTTTTTATTTTCTTATGAACATCTAAATTGCTTACATTTGTGTTTTCTTTAGGATAATCAAATGTATGTAGAAAGAAATCATCTTCTTTTTGTTCAATATAACTTGAAATAGGGAATAGATAAGTTTTATCTCCAATTTTATTTGTTAACTGAAACTGGAAGTGAACATGCGGATACGGAGATCTACCGCTATTTCCACATGCACCTATAATTTGCCCTTTTTCAACATAATCGTTTACATCAACTTTTATAGATCTTTGCTTCAAGTGAGATATGGCACTAAATAATCCGCTTTCATGTTCAATTATAATTGTGTTTCCCCAGTTGTTTTTTAGGTTAACTTTGCCTACATCATTATCCGGTATATTGTTAACAACATTAACAACTTTTCCGGCAAGAGGAGCAGCAACGGGTATATTATAGCAAAGGTAATCTTCTAATTTATTACCATCATCCACATATTGCTTATTTGATTTGTCATTAATTATAAAATCCCAAGCAGCATTGAATCTATCTTTATGAGTATAAGTTCCGTTAATACCTTGTGAAATGAACCACTGACCGAAAAAAGGAAGTTCGGTAAACAATAATTTAAAATTCTCAAATCTATACTTTCTATTATTGTGATAGTAAAAATTTTCTTCAGGTGAACCGGGTGTAAAATATAATAAAACTAAATCTGTTTGGTCTTTTCTAAATTTTAATCCGTATAGCACAGATAAAACTATAAAATTGAAAGGTAACACAAAAATAGGTAAAAGAAACGGTTGTAAAATTTTTCCGAAAAAGGCAGTAAAAACAATCACTGTTATAACACTAACAATAATTAGCGGTATTGTCTTTTTTGAAACTAATATTAAGGTTCCGCCTAATGCAAATGATACTAATATTGAGTTAAGTGAGGTTATTAAAAGTAGGTTACCGTCATAAAAAGGGAATATTAATGAAAGAGCAAAGAAATTAATTATATATGCAACCCAACTAATTACAAAAAGAACCCTAGAGAAAAATAAAATTGCAATACTTAAAAAAATTCCGCTCAGAATAAAATCATTAAAAAATATTACAGAAAGGCTTCGGAAATAATATTGAAAAAACATTGGCATCGAACTAAAAAGTTCTGTGCTATTTTTTGTAACCGGATCAGCAAAAAAAACCGAATTATAATTGGAAATAAAAACTAAAAAAATGTATAAAGTAACTATAAAAGGTAAACTTAATCCAGGTAAATTAAAAGCAGTGGCTAAGTAATGTTCTAATATAGCAGTTATAAAAAAGTTAATAATACCAAAAATTAAAAACAGCAAAATAATTTGAAATGTAATTTCAAAGTAATAAGGAATAGCAATACCAAAAAGTATTCCGTTAAATCCGTAGAATCCTGTTTTAATCTTATCTTTATCAAATTTTAATAATAAAGCTGTAAGATTTGATATACATAACCCTGCTAATCCAAAAATACCGAATAACGGATTAAAGAAAGTTATTAACAGTGCAGTAGCTCCTATATATCTTCTATTGCTAAATAAAATTTGAGCATAGCTAAAAAAGATTGAATCTAAAATTGCATCAATTTTCGTTTTCAATATGAACCTATATTATTTTTAGTTTATCAGGAATAATTTCTAATTCATCAATTGAGTTTAATGATTCCGATGTTCTAATTAGTTCAGGTTTTCCTGCTTCGTTAATTAATATTACCGAAGGTCTATAAGTAATGAACTGCATCCATTGTGTCATATTATATGCACCTACATTATGAACAACGAGATTCTCGTTAACTTTTACGGAAGGGAATAATATTTCTTCTCTAATACAGTCAATATTCATACATAAGGGACCATAAATAGATGAATTTTCCGTAAACTGAGGGGTAGGTTGAGTCGGAATAATTTTATGTTTATACCAAAAACTTGTAAATAAAATATTAACCCCTGCATCAATTACGATAGCACGTCTTCCGTCTGAAAGTCTTTTATTAGCTAATACGGTTGTAATCAAAAAACCGGCATCGTCAATCAATGCCCGACCGCTTTCTAAAATTAAAGTAGGCATATCATCGTTTGCGAGCTTCATTGTATAAAGTGGTGCAGTAATTGCATCCGCATATTGCTCAATAGAGGGGAGCATCTCTTCAGCAGGTAAATATTGACCTTTTAGAGTATTATTGGAAGGCAATCCTCCACCTACATCAATATAATCTAATAAAATGCCATGGTCATTTCTCAAGTAATTTGCCAAATCAACTAGTTTTGTTACCGCAATTTTATAAGAGTCTGCATTCATAATATAAGTGCCGATATGAGTATGTAAACCGATCAAATTAAGATTTTTGACTCTAATAATTCTACGTAAAGCTTCTAAAGCTTCGCCGTTCTCATAATTAAATCCGAATCTATCCCATTTAGGATAAATGCCTGTATCCATATTTACTCTAATGGCAACGTCAGCTTTTATATTCAATTCATTCACTATCTCGATGATTAGATATAATTCATCAAAATGATCGATATGAATTTTACTTTTGTTCTTAATAGCCTTAATTAAAGCATCCTTTGATTTAGAAGGACCGTTAAAAATTATATTTCTACCGTTAACGCCTGCTTTAATAGCTTTGTCATATTCAAACTCGCTAACAACTTCAGCCCAAGAACCTTCTTGATGAAAAATATTGCAAACTGCTTGTAAGTAATTAGTTTTGTAAGACCAAGCAAATTGAACTTTGGGATATCGGGTATTAAAAATTCTATATGCTTTTCTTTGGTTTTCTCTTATCTTTTTTTCTGAAAGCACAAAAAGAGGTGATCCAAACTCTTGAGCCAGATCCTTTACTTGTAAGCCTTCAATATCTGATTTATATTGTGATACCGGTGCACTTCCGAATTTATTCATAAAACCGGAATAATGTTTTGTTATTACCGGTCGTTCATACAATTTTTTCATCTTACAATTCTCCGTTAATAGTAAATTTTTCAAATTGTTTAATATCTGTAATTAAATCCCACGAATAGCGAATAAAAATCTTACCGACTTCGTAATTTTTATATGGCAGAACTTCTTTTCCTAAAGCAAGTTCTGCAATCATATGTGGCAAATTTTGTCCTGCTGCTACCGCAAGATACACCCAAGCAGGTAATCTTGGATTAATTTCAAGCAGATAAAATTCATCAGACTTTTTTTCTTTTACAAATTCTAATTCTAAACCACTCTTCCATTGTAATTTATTAATAATTTCTTTAGATAAACTTAATAAACTTTCGTCATCGAGCGTAATACCTGCCCAGCCTTTTCCTTTATCTGTAATGTAAAGTTTTTTCATCGGAACAGCACCTATAGTTTCACCGGTTCCGTCACCTACTGCTACAACATTGAACTCATCACCTCCGATAAACTCTTGGATAATTATCGGTAATCCCCATTTAAACCTAATTTTATTAAAGGCTGTTACTGCTTCGTCAAAATTATGAGCAATATAAGCATCGTAAAAAATACCTTTAATTACAGCAGGGTACTTTATTTTATTTGGTATTTCATGCAAATCATGTATTGAATTAGCCAAAAAATTATTAGGAGCTTTGAAGCCATGCAAATCACAAAACTCTTTTAATTTGTCTTTTGCTCTCAAATTCAATTGGTCTAATTCAGGCAGATAGAGATTTATTCCCATTCTTTTTAATTCGGGAGCAATTTTTATAAAACCATATAATTCTGAATCTAAAGTAGGTATTATTACATCAAACTTTTCTTTTTCATTAATAAACTTTAATCTATGTAAAAGATTTTCAAGCCCGGCTGAAGGATATGGTATAATATAACTTTTATCAGCAACACCTTCCATGTGTGGACCTGGTTCTAATGTATCATAAATTAAACCTATAATTTTTAAATCGGGGATATTTGATTCCCTTAATCCACGTATTACCGGAACGCCCGGACCCGGACTATCCACATTATTAAGACCTGTTACCGCAATTTTCATATTTCTTTCAAAATGTTTAAGTTTTTTAATTGATTTAAGTAGTCACTTAAGTCTTTATTTATTGTTTGGTCGTCAACATCATATTCTACTGTTATATGATTACATATTTCTTCAAAACTCTTATCTTCTTTTAGTAGTTTTATTATTTCTCCGCCTATTGTGTTAACAGTAAAGGTTTCTCCGTTTGACGGGTGAAAGATAAAACCACTATCACTAATTGCAATATTTGAAGGAATTTTTAAATTTTTCATATTAATTCTCACTTTAAATAAATCATCTTTTTAGTATTGCTATTACCATTTACATTTAATTGATAAAAATATACACCTGAAGCAACCTTTGTATTGTTTTTATCGGTACCGTTCCATATTAGTTTATGTGTTCCGGAATTTAAGTTATCGTTTAATAGCGTATTTACTTCT
This sequence comes from Bacteroidota bacterium, assembly GCA_023447335.1. Taxonomy (GTDB): domain Bacteria; phylum Bacteroidota; class Ignavibacteria; order Ignavibacteriales; family Melioribacteraceae; genus JAEXOD01. Next base: position 11,575 of record JAEXOD010000126.1, on the reverse strand, counting down.
TTTCCGTTAACATCAAAAATTTTTAAGTTAACATTGCCTTCATTTTTTAGATCAAATTCAATATTAGTTTGAGGGTTAAAAGGATTCGGAAAATTTTGTTTTAAATTAAATTCAATTTTTTCAATAGTTACTTCTTCAAGTGAAGTACTTATTCCTGTATTGTATGCAAGTAGGTTATTTATTGTTAAATTTGGATAATTGAATTTTGAAATTAAACATTCAAGTATTCCGTCATTATCCACGTCCCAAATCGTAGGAGAAGAATAATAGGAGGATGCGTCATTTAATTCGAGTAAAACCTTATTATTAGCTATATCAACTATTTTTACTCCTTGTCTGTAGGGGGATGCAGAACCGTAGGAAGATAAAACATAAAACTCGGTTATACCGTCACCGGTTAAATCTTTTGTGAAAGAATATAACAAATAACCGGCATCTTTTTCAGCTTGAGTAAATGTATAAGTATATGCTGTTGAATTTGAATAAGTATCACTCATAATATAAAACTTATTTAAATCAATATAATAAGGACGTTTAGTCCAATTTTCACCTTCCTGTTGAAAATTTATCCATCCGGATACATAACTATTAGAAAGGTTGCTGCTTGTCCATTCTACTTGCCATTGTGCAAGTAAACTATAATTTAGTAATACAAAAAAGTAGAGCAAAACTTGTTTCATGATTTTCTCGAAAAATTAAAGGATGTTTGTAACATAATAAAAATGGGGATAAAATAGAAGAATTATTTTATCCCCGGATTATTTTAATTTCTATTGCCTCTTCTATTACCTGCCCATTTAGGGTATCCGTATTTATCACGTAATTGGAAATCATTTCCGTTCTGTTTTACCTTAGAGGCGATAACGAAAGTATCATTATCTAAAGTAACTTTTGATCCAAAAATTTCCAATTTATCACCTTTGTTGATATCTAGTTTTAGATCATCTAAATACCAAGTTGGTCCAACATGTACATCAATAACGCCATCAGATGTTTTTACCTTTAACGATAAGCCTCCGCGGTTACCCCTACCTTTTATTAATTCATATGATTCAACAGTACCGTTGATGGAAGTTTCAGAGTTCAAGTCATAAACCGGTCCATTACTATTGTTATAACAATAACCATTACCATTACCTTTTCCGTTCTTAAAGTTTCGTCTTCCGCATTGAGCAGATGTATCTGTAATGGATGCAAATAGTAAGGTGAATACTGCAATTACTAAAACTGTTCTTTTCATTTTTTTCTCCTAAATGTTGTTTCTGAATTTGTAACTCCTAAATCGCAATAAGCGTGCCACTATTTGAACAAGAATTATCAGACGTCAGCTTTATAAAAATAATATTTTTTAATAAAAATTCATATTAACATACTACTATGCTCGCCCAATAAGTCGAATAATTCGACAATGTTATCCAATCTAATAGTGATTTGATAAAAAACTAACCGATTTATGAAAAAAATATGTGATAATTTTGGCTTGAATTTTGTATAATTAGAAGTATGAAAAATTACTTTATTTTATCGGTCCTTTTAATTTTATTAGCTGAATCGGCATTTGCACAGTCAATTAGGTCAGATTCGTTGAATAATAAAAAAGCATTTTCAGATAGTCTGAAAAGATGCACTCCCTTTTTACGTTTTATTGATAAAAATAAAGATGGTATTAATGATATTGCTCCTGATATTGACGGAGACGGTATACCGGACAAATTAGATCCTCAATTTCAAAAAAAATATAAATTTAAGCACAGATACGGAAGGGGAAAAAAAGATTCAACTTACAATAAAGGAAAAGAAGTTAGAGGTTATAGGCATAGAAGAGGCAAAAATAATTAAAATTGATTGAGAAATTAATACTAAGATATATAAAATCTCTAAAATTTTAGTTATCTTTAAATTTCCAATAATTATTAATTAGGTATGGAATTTCATAAAAAGGTCAAGTATATATTTGTAACGGGAGGAGTAGTATCTTCCTTAGGAAAAGGTATAACAGCATCGGCATTGGGATTATTATTGAAACAGAGAGGCTACAGTGTAACCATACAAAAATTTGATCCTTATATAAATGTTGACCCGGGAACAATGAATCCTTTTCAACATGGTGAAGTTTACGTCACGGATGATGGTGCCGAAACTGATCTTGATTTAGGCCATTATGAACGCTTTTTAGATGTTAGTATGTCACGGGCTAATAATACTACTACGGGACAAGTATATGACGAAGTAATTTCGAAAGAGAGAAGAGGCGATTATTTAGGGGCTACAGTTCAAGTAATTCCGCACATAACAGACGAAATAAAACGAAGAATGAAATTATTGGGTGAAAGCGGAAAATATGACATAATTATTACCGAAATAGGCGGTACTGTAGGCGATATTGAAAGTTTACCTTTTATGGAATCAATTAGACAATTAATGTTGGATTTAGGAAAGAAAAATAGTCTAAGTATTCACGTAACTCTTGTACCTTTCATTTCTTCTGCCGGAGAGATGAAAACAAAACCTACTCAACATAGTGTGAAAAATCTGTTAGAGTTAGGAATTCAACCTCAAATTTTGGTTTGTAGAAGCGAACATCCTCTTGATGAAGAAATTAAACACAAAATTGCTTCATTTTGTAATGTTAATAATAAAGCTGTTATTTCTGCATATGATTGTAAAACAATTTATGAAGTACCGTTAGTGCTGTTAAAGCAAAAATTTGATAGACTTGTATTAAAATATCTAAAACTTCCGGATATTAATATTAAAATTGATGAGTGGACAAAACTTGTTGAAAGGATAAAGAACCCAAAAGGAAAAGTTAGAATTGCGGTTTGCGGAAAATACACTGAAGTTCAGGATGCTTACAAAAGTATATCCGAAGCTTTTGTTCATGCGGGAGCAGAAAATATTGTAAAAGTTGAGTGTGAATATATACGAGCAGAAGATATAAATATAAAATCAGTCAACGAATTGTTAAATGGTTTTGATGGAATACTTGTACCCGGAGGTTTTGGTAACAGAGGAATTGAAGGGAAAATTGTTGCGATAAATTATGCAAGAATAAACAAAATTCCTTTTTTAGGGATTTGTTTGGGTATGCAATTAGCAGCAATCGAAATAGCAAGAAATGTTTGCGGGATAAAAAATGCAAATAGTTCTGAGTTTGTAAACAATAAATTTAGTGTTATAGATTTGATGGAAACTCAGAAAAAAGTGAACAAGAAGGGGGGAACAATGCGTTTAGGAGCATATCCCTGTGTTATAGAAAAAGATTCTTTGGCATACAATGCTTACGAAGAGTTAGAAATTTCTGAACGTCATAGACATAGATATGAATTTAATAATAAATTTAGAGAAGTTTTTGTATCAAACGGTGTTGTTTTAAGCGGATTATCTCCTGATAAAAACTTGGTTGAAATTATTGAGTTAAGAGATCATCCTTGGTTTTTGGGTTGTCAGTTTCATCCGGAATTAAAATCAAGAGCAGTAAAAGCACATCCGTTATTTAGAGAGTTTATAAAGGCAGCAATTATTTATTCAAAAAAAGGACTTGAAAATTGAAAAAGCTATTATTGTTGATATTGATCGCTTTTAATTTTGTTTATTCGTTAGATAAAAAAAGCACTTTAAAGAAAGGTATTGAATTATCATACAATTTTGATTTTGAAGAATCAGAAAAAGTATTTCAAAAATTGATAAATGAATTTCCCGAAGACCCTGAGGGATATCTTTATCTATCCCAAAATTATATGTGGAGTTATCTGGGAAGTAAAGAAGAAAAAGAATATGATACTTTTTCAAAATTGATTGAGCAAAGTATAGAAAAACTAAAAGATAAATTATCTAACGAGAAAGAAAAATCAGAAGTTAAATATTTATTGGGTAAAGCTTATATGTTTAAAGCTATGGCTTTAATGAATAAAGGGGATAACTTACAAGCATTTTTATCTACCAAAAGCTCAGTTGATTATTTTAATGAAGTATTGGAGGAAAATAAAGATTTTTTTGATGCAAAATTAGGAATAGGTGTTTTTCAATATGCATTAGATTTTATTCCTCCGGTATTTAAATGGGCAGTTGGTATGACCGGATTAACGGCTGATAAAGAGAAGGGTTTAAGGAACATTCAATCCGCTTATAAAATGGGTAAAGAATCAAAAACTGAAGGAGCATTTCATCTTGGTAAGATATATTCAGATTATCTAGCTAACTATGATAGTTCAGCAATGTTCTTGAATAGCATTATAAGTAAGTATCCAAAAAATACTTTGTTTTTATATCAATGTGCTATAACACAAATGCTTAATAGAAATCTTCCTGCCGCCGAAAAATTATTAATGAAAGTTATTTCTTTGAATAATCCTAAATTTAAACAAACAACTTCATTTGCTTATTTTTTGATGGGAGATGTAAATTTTAGAAAAAATAATTTTGAAAAAGCAATTCATTACTACGAAAAATTCTTGGACTTAACAAAAATCTCGGATTATTCAGGAATTGCTTATTACAGACTATCATTCTGTTACCTAATGATTAATAATGATGAAAAATCCAAAAAATTAATATCTCTTTCAAATTCAGGTAATGATGATATTCAGGATGACATTTTTGCGCAACAAGAAGGTAAAAAGATTAAAGAATATGGCTGGAGCAGCGATAGAAAACTAATCCAGATAGCCAATAATTTCTTAGAATCTGCCGAGTATGATTCAGTTATAGTATATTTAAAAGATAAAATTGAGAGTATTAAAGATAAGGAATTTAAACAAATTGCAGAATTATATTTGGCTGAAGCATATATTACAAAAAAAGACTATAAAGCAGCAAATGAATGTTTAAACAATGTTAATACTAAGAATTTTGATAGAGAAAAATGGGGAACGACCTATTTTTATTTATTGAATGCTCAAAATTTGTTTAAAATCGGGAAAAAAAGTGAAGCTTCTAAAAACTTAAAATTAGCTGATGAAAGCAACGATTATTATTTTAAGGATAAATTTTCAGCACAAATAAACGGTCTTAAACGTAGGTTATAAAGTTTTAAGATTGAATAAATTTAAAAATTTGTTTAAATTTAAATTTTAATAAAAAGTAATATGTTCAAAATAGCCGTTTTTATATCCGGACGAGGTTCTAACCTAAATTCTTTAATTAAGTATTTTAAATTAAAAAAGAGTGAAGTTGAAATACGTCTAGTTGTTTCAAACAAAAAAGAAGCTTTTGGATTAGAAATTGCGAAAGATAACGATATAGAAACCTTTGTTTTGGGCACAAAATACGAAAATTCGGCTAATACTTTTGAAAAACTTACGGATATTATTAAAGAAAAAGAAATCGATTTAATTGTTCTAGCAGGTTTTTTGAAAATGATACCTAATTATTTTATTAAAGAATTTGAATACAAAATTATTAATATTCATCCGGCTTTGTTACCATCCTTCGGAGGTGAAGGGATGTATGGAATGAATGTTCATAAAGCTGTTTTTTCTAAATCGTGTCAAATTTCCGGAGTTACAATTCATTTTGTTAACGAAAATTATGACGAGGGTATTATTATTGCTCAAGAGGCAATTAATATTACTAATGTAAAATCACCTGAAGAAATTGCAGAAAAAGTTTTAACCGTAGAACATAAATTATTGCCTAAGATTGTTGAACTTATTTCAAAAAGTAGAATTCAGATAATTAACAATAGAGTTTATATAAACTGAGAATCGGTATGGATAAATTAAAAAATGCATTAGTTAGTGTTTCTGATAAAACCAATATTGTTGAACTCTGTAAAAACCTAAATTTGCATGGATATAGAGTGTTAGCAACCGGTAAAACAGCAAAACTATTATTTGAAAACGGAATAAATTGTACCGAAGTTAGTGATTATACCGGTTTTCCAGAGATTTTTGACGGAAGAGTGAAAACATTACAGCCAAAAATATTTGGAGGTATTCTTCAGCGACCTGATAACGATCATGATTTGAAAGAAGCTAAAGAGAATAATATTGAACAAATCGATGTTGTTGTAGTTAATTTATATCCTTTTCCGCAAGTGGCTGTGCGAGATGATTTAGACTTAGATACAAAAGTTGAAAATATTGATATAGGTGGTCCAAGTTTAATAAGAGCTGCTGCAAAAAACTATAAATACGTTACAATTTTAACTAATTCGGATCAATATTCGGAGTTCATTTCAAAACTAAGTAGCGGGAATATTGATATAAATTATCGTCAAAAATTAGCTGTTGCTGCCTATTCTCATACAGCTTATTACGATACCGTAATCTCCAATTATTTTGAAAAAGAGTTTAATTTAGAGAAAACACATATAAGAATTAATTATCCTATATATGAACATTTGAGATATGGTGAAAACCCACATCAAAAAGCAGCTTTTTACGGTAGCTTTAATAAGAATTTTGAATTTTTACACGGTAAAGATTTATCTTATAATAATATAGTCGATCTGAATGCTGCTGTTGAGCTTATTAACGATATGCCGAAAGTTAGTTGTGCGATTATTAAACATACAAATCCGTGTGGTGCCGCAGTTGCAAAAGATGTTTTAACGGCATATACTAAGGCTCTTTCAACAGATCCGGTTTCTTCGTTTGGCGGAATTGTTGCGTTTAATGATATTGTAGATTTAGAAACTGCAAAAAAATTAAACGAAATATTTTTAGAAATTGTAGTTGCGACCGGTTATACTGATGAAGCAATGGAAGAATTAAAGAAAAAGAAAAATAGACGAGTATTAAAAACATTACAGTTTTGCAGAGAAGCCTTCACAAGTAAAAGCGTGGTTGGAGGAATATTAGTGCAGGAATCTGATAATTCAAGCTTTACAGAATTAGATTTAAAACTTGTAACTGAAAAAGAATGCGAAAAATCACAATTAAAAGATATCGAACTTGCATGGGTAATTTGCAAACATGTTAAATCAAATGCAATTGTTTATGTTAAAGACGGTACGGTTATCGGAGTTGGAGCAGGGCAGATGAGTAGAGTAGATTCTGCAAAAATCGCAGTCATGAAAGCTAAAGAACATAATCACGATTTACTAGGAGCAGTAGCAGCTTCAGATGCTTTTTTTCCGTTTGCGGACGGGCTTGAAGAAATCATTAAAGCCGGTATCACAACCGTAGTTCAACCAGGCGGTTCAGTTCGAGATAATGAAGTAATTGAAGCTGCAAACAAGAATAATATTAGTATGTATTTTACAAGTATAAGAAACTTTAAACACTAAGAGGAAACATGGGAATTTTCAGCCTATTTTCAAATGATATTGCAATAGATTTAGGCACGGCAAATACATTAGTTTATGTAAAAGGAAAAGGAATTGTATTAAATGAACCTTCAATAGTAGCATTTGAGCGTTCAACAAAAAAAATTATTGCTATCGGAAATCAAGCAAAAGAAATGCAAGGAAGAGAACACAAAGAGATACGAGTTGTTAGACCTATGCGTGACGGTGTAATTGCTGATTTTGAAATAGCAGAAGCAATGATAAAAGCATTTATTAGAAAAGTTAGTACAGGTGCATTTTCCACAAAAAGAATAGTTATTGCCGTACCAAGCGGAGTAACAGAAGTAGAAAAAAGGGCTGTTAGAGATGCTGCCGAACATGCCGGAGCAAAAGAAGTGCATTTGATAGCTGAACCAATGGCTGCAGCAATAGGTGTAGGATTAGATGTTGAAGCTCCTGTTGGAAATATGATTGTAGATATTGGCGGAGGTACTACCGAAATTGCTGTTATTGCATTATCAGGTATTGTTCATGAAGAATCAATTAGAATTGCCGGTGATGAGATGAATAATGCAATTATGCAGTTTTTTAAGAAAAACTATAATTTGCTTATCGGTGAAAGAACAAGTGAAATTATCAAATGCGAAGTAGGAAGTGCCGTTCCTTTACGTGAAGAAATGACAATTCAGGTAAAAGGTCGTGACCTAGTAGGAGGTATTCCCAAAACTGCAGAAGTTAGTAGTGTAGAAATTCGTGAATCACTAAATGAGAATGTTAATCAAATAGTAGAAGCTGTTAAACAAACTTTGGAAAGAACTCCTGCGGAATTATCTTCAGATTTGGTTGAACGAGGAATTATGTTAAGCGGCGGCGGTGCTTTACTTAAAGGTCTTGACGAGAGAATACGAATGGAGACAAAACTACCGGTTCATGTTGCGGATGATCCTTTAACCGCAGTTGTTAGAGGTACCGGAAGAGCTATTGATAATATCAACAAATATTCAAAAGTGTTTATTAGAAAGCGTACTTATTAATGTTTAAAATTTTTATAAAGTTTTATTATGATTTTAAAGAATATTTTCTTTTAAGTTTTTTGTTATTTTTTAGTCTAATCATTCTTTCTTTTAATAAAACTGAACAAATGAATACTCTTCGTGGGTATTTTTTTAATATTTTTGCTCCAATCAATTCTGCTTTCACACAAGTTTATTCAATATTTTTAGAAAAATATGATATTTATGAGCTACAAAGAAGAAATGCAGAATTGATGTTAGAAAATAACTTATTGCGTAGTTATGCAATACAGAATTTGGAATTGAAGAGTATTTTGAAACTACAAGATACTACTAAACATAGTCTTATAAGAGCTAAGGTGATTTCAAAATTGGTTAGTAGTGCCCAGGGCAATTTAATAATCAATATCGGAAAAGATGAAGGAATTGATAAAGGGATGCCTGTTTTAAATGATAAAGGTTTAATTGGTGTAGTTCAAACAGCTAACAGTAATTATGCATTAGTAAAACATATAAACAATACTTCTTTTAGAATCGCCGCAAAGGATCAACGAACCGGAATTGACGGTATTATAAGTTGGAACGGTGCAAAAATGGTTATGAGCAATATTCAAGGTGCTGATAGTGTTTATATAGGAGATAGAATTGTAACAAGTGATTTTAGTACTATTGCCCCTCCAAATATTCCTATAGGTATTGTAAAAAGCAAAGAACCGAACAACCACGGAGTTGGTTATATTATAGTAATTGAGCCTTTTGTTAATTTAGATTGGGTTTCTTATGCTTTTGTTTATCCTATTATGCAAGATTCTTTAATTGAAAAACTAAAATCGAGCAAGTTAAATAAATGATTAAGAATTTTGTTTTTCCGGTTATTATTTTTATTCCCTTATTGGTTTTACAATTAACCGTAGTTCCGTTAATATCCTATAATAATATTGTACCTGATTTAATAATATTACCGGTTGTCTATTTTTCTGTTAAAAACGGTCAAAGATTTGGAATGTTGTTAGGATTTCTTTTAGGTTTTTTATTTGATCTGTTTAGTGGCGGATTAATTGGTCCGGCAATGTTTAGTAAAACTGTTGCAGGGTTTATAGCGGGTTATTTCTACAACGAGAACAAAATAGATTTAACACTCGGTTCAGCTTTTTTTATGATAATTGTATTAATTTGTTCTTCTATTGATTCTTTATTTTATTCAATTTTTTCCGTAACAGAGAATCTTAGTACATTTTCAACATTTTTAATAAAACGTTCTATTTTCCCCGGGTTATATACTTCGGCTTTTAGTTTACCTTCAATTATTTATAATAATAAGATTGAAAGAATTAGATGAAAATAGGAATTGAAATAACAAATGAACAAAGAAGGAATATCCTGTTTGTTTTTGTAGTCGGATTTGGGATTGTGTTGTTATTTCAATTAGTGAAAATGCAGTTAATCGATTATGAAATTTATAATCAAAAATCCTCAGAAAACAGTATTAAGGGTATTTATCAACAAGCTCCTCGTGGTATTATATACGATAGGCATTATAATGTATTGGTAAATAATAAACCAAGTTTTTCAGTACAAATTACGCCGGCTTTTTATGATACCTTGTTGAATGCAAAACTCGAAAAACATTTAGACTTCGAACCCGGAACAATTTCTAAAATTCTAAGAATTAATAGAAATTCATCCAAGTATATTCCAAGACTTATTAAACGTGGAGTTGATTTTAAGTTTATTGCTTGGTTTGAAGAAAACTCTGATGAATTATCAGGGGTTAATTATGTGACAGATACAGAGCGTGACTATAAGCATGGAGTAAGAGGGGCTCATATGTTTGGTTATATTCGTGAAATTTCACAAGATCAATTAAAAACTAAAAAAGACGAATATCAAATGGGGGACATGATAGGAGTTACCGGTATAGAGCGAGCTTATGAAAAGTATCTAAGAGGTGAAAAAGGAATTAATTACATTTTGCTTGATTCAAGGCAACGATATATCGGTAAATATGAGGATGGGGCACATGACAAGCAAATGGTTAAAGGATATGATTTAGTATTGGGAATTGATCTTGATGCACAAAAAGCAGCAGAAAAAGGATTTGGTGACAAACAAGGAGCATTAGTTGCTATTGAACCTAACACGGGGGAGATTATTGCTTTTTATAGTTCGCCTGATTTTGATTTAGATGCTTTAACATCGTACACGAGTAGAGGAGCTTGGAGAGACTTATTAAATGATAAGCGAAAACCGTTATTTAATAGAGCTACGATGTCTGTAAATCCGCCGGGTTCAACATTTAAAATGTTTGAATCACTATTAGCATTACAAGAAGGGATAATTACACCAGAGTATCATACAAATTGTCCGGGTGGATTTCAATACGGGAATAGATTTTTTAAGTGTCACGGAGCTCACGGATCAATTAATATAGAGCACTCAATTGAAAAATCGTGCAATACGTTTTATTACCAATTAATTTTAAAGATCGGATTTGATAAGTGGAATGAATATGCCCATAAATTCGGTTTTGGTGAAAAGACGGGAGTTGATATTGGTGAAGAGTTGGCCGGGCTTGTACCAAGTAGATTGTATTATGATAAAGTGTGGGGTAAAAATCGTTGGGGAGGCGGATTTTTAGTTAGTCTCGGAATTGGACAAGGGGAATTGAGTACAACAATTATACAACTAGCACAGTATACTTGTTTACTAGCCAATTACGGAAAAACTTATAGTCCTCATTTTGTAAAAGGTTTTGTAAATACTAAAACTCAAAAGTTTGAACCTTTCATTAGTAAAGAAATGAAAGTAGATATTAAAAAAGAATATTTTGATATAATTAGAGAGGGAATGTATCTTGTTGTAAATGGTGCCGGAACTGCTACACATATAAAAGAAACTGATTTTAGTATTGCCGGTAAAACAGGTACATCCCAAAATCCGCACGGTGCGGATCACGCGTTATTTATTGGGTTTGCACCTTATGAAAATCCCAAAATAGCTATAGCTGTTATAGTTCATAATGTCGGATTCGGAGGTACACACGCTGCCCCGATTGCAAGAGATGTGATGAAAGCCTATTTAATTAAGGATAAAAAGATACAAACAAACAAACCGATTGAGAACACCAAAAATGATGAGTAAAATAAAGATAGGCTATAAATTCAAAGATTTTTTAGATTTGAATGTTTTTATTCCGACTGTTTTTTTAACAATTATTGGTTTACTTGCAATATATAGTTCAACAAATAGTAATCCTTCAGCAGAATCAAATTTCCAACGACAATTATTTTGGGCGATTTTATCATTTTTTATTTTAATGATTATAGTTGCT
>JAEXOD010000086.1 GCA_023447335.1 Bacteroidota bacterium | reverse complement strand
TAAATTCTACACCGTTTGAACTTCTTTCTACTGCAAATCCACTATTGTTTGTTTCGGTTGCTGTTGACCATGCTAAATTTACTCTGCCGTCTACTACATTAGCTACAAATGATGTTAATTCTACTGGAACTACTCCTGAAGTTAATTCAACTAAATCTAAGAACATTGCTCCGCCGTCATTATAGTTATCAGCTACAACTTCTTGGAAAGCTACATATACACTTTGACCGGCATATGCAGATAAACTAATAGTCTTTTGAACCCAACCTGTATCTGCTGCACCAACATAAGTATAAGTTTCTAAGTCAGTAAAACTTGCCATTTGATTATTTGTTGTAGATATTTTAACTTTAAGAACGTCGTTATAAGCAGAGTATTTTCTTACCCAAAATTTTAGAACAGCAGATGAAGTTAAGTTGGTAACTTGAGGAGTAACTAACCACTGATCGTTACTTGTTGCGCCACCAGTGTTCCAAGTATTGAAAGCCATTTTGCTTCCGCCTTGTCCGTTAGGAACCGGAGTAACCGTACCACCTTGCCAACCTGAGATTGGAGTTGTTCCAACAGTTTGTTGATTCCAACCAGGTCCACCGTCAGGATTATATTTTACCCAACCAGCAGGAGGGAAAGTTCCTTCAAATGATTCAGCAATATCAATAAAAGTTTCATCAGTTTGTGGACCAAAAACAACACTAGGATTTCCACCGGTAGGTCTTAAATCAACATTTTTTTCTTGTGCAATCATAAATGATGCAACTAAGAATAATACGGTAACAACGTAAATCGCTTTTTTCATAAAGCACTCCTATAATGTTAATAAAGTATGTAAGTAAATAAAAAGTAATTTCAAAATAAATAAATATTGCATTAATGTCAAATAAAATTGTATAATTCCTATATTTTATCTAATAATAGTAATCTTTCTTCAGTAATTATTTGTAATTTTCTTGAAGATTTCTCTTTATAAGTACAAATTCGATATAATGCACAATCTCCGCAAAATGGCTCTTTTGGTCTACATATTTTACGACCATGTTTAATTAAATTAGTATGAAATGAATGTGCTATATTTTTTGGAAAGTTTTCATTTAATTTGAAAAAACTATTATCCGCTGTTTTTGAATTAACAACGCTTAATCTGTTAACTAAACGATGTACATGTGTATCAACCGGACATATATCTCTATGTAAAGAAAACATTAAAACGCATGATGCTGTTTTTACACCTATGCCTTCAATTTCAGTTAATAAATTAATAATTATTTCGTCTGAGTATTTCCTTATAAATTCCAAGTTTTGTTGTTTATATTTTTCTTTTAATGATATTAAAAAATTTCTAATAGCTCTTGCTTTTTGCTTTGTTAACCCGGCTGTTCTTATTAATTCCTCAAGATCGGATATTTTCATATCAATAATATCGCTATAATCATTTATTTTACTTTTAAGATTAACATAAGCTTTGTAAGAGTTATTGTCGTTTGTATTTTGGGATAAAATAGTGGCAATTAGCAGATCAAGCGGATCAGGCGGTTTTTCTGCCCTTTCAGGAATTCCGTATTCTTGAATCAATAATTCGTTAATTTCAAGTATTAAATCACTTTTATCCATATAAATATACCTTTTTGAGAGTCAAAAATAAAGGATTACTAGAAAATAAAAATCCCCCTCTTCAAAAAACTGAGAGGGGGAATAATTTCAACAACCCTACTAAAAATGCAGCAAAACATTTTAAATAATTTGCTGCCATAAAATAATCTAATTTAGAATGATAACCCTAAATCAAAAAACTGTACGTTTTCCAATCTTCCGTAATCTGCATAACCATAGTTAATAGTAATCTTAAAACTATCGGAAATGCTATAACGTAAGCCTGCACCGTAGGTTAAGCCTTCTTCACTGTTTTCTTTAAATAAAGATTTATAACCAACGCGAACAAAAAACATTTGATCATAAGCAAATTCCAAACCGGTATTTAAGTATTCACTATTATCATTAGGATGAACTGCATCAACAGCAACAATAGCTTTTAAGAATCTGGTATTAACTACATCCATAGCCAAGCCTAATTTAAATGTCAAAGGCAACGGATATGAGTCCATATCATAAACAGCGGGTATATTGTTAGGACCTGTATTATCATCATCGTTAGGATCAGTATTAAATTGAATATCACGACCGTCTAACTGCATGTCACTACCAAAATTGGTAATAGCAGCACCTATTGTTAAACCATTGAAAGGGGTTTTATATAAAGTACCGATATCAACAGCAAATCCTGAAGCACTCATATCCCAAATAGTCTCACGGATATATTTGAAATGTCCGCCGATAGAAAATCTATCTGTTAACATTCTGCTATATCCAAGTCCGATAGAAAATGAGCTAGCATCCCAATAACGACCGTCCCCTTCCGGGTAAAGTTCGGTTCTAACTTTTTCTTCGGGTGTTGTAAACGAAGTTACGGTTAAAAATAAAACACCCATTTCTTGTAAATTGATTGCGCCAACTGCATAATCATATTTCATATCGGCAAACCAATTTGCGTGATTAAATGCAACTTCTGCATTTCCATGCATAGAAGCAACACCGGCAGGATTATAATATACTGAGTATATATCTTCCCCAATTCCGGTAAATGCTCCGCCCATACCTATGGAACGGGCTCCGGCACCCAGCTTCAAAAACTGACCGCTGGTAGTACCTACTTGTGTCGTACCTTCAAACTTTTGAGCAAAAACTTCAAGACTCAAACAAAAGGTGAACAACAAGAGCAAACTAAAAATCTTTTTTAACATATATTTTTCTCCGATTTTTTTCATTACTCGTAACAGATTATTTAATTACAGCTAATCTACCGATATGTTCACCTATTCCGGGAGCATCAACATGATATACATAAACACCATAGGCTATTTTTTGTCCTTCAGATGATAATAAATCCCATGTTGCAATACTTGTCATATCATCTTTTTCAATTGATTTAACTAAGTCACCTGCAATAGTATAAATTCTAATTGTACATTTATTCGGTAAATTTCTAAATTGAACAGCTCTTTCACCACGTTTATCTGATGTTCTTCCCGGTTCTTCAAACAAACTGTATGCAACATAAGGATTTGGCACACAGTAAATTTTACTTAAATCAGGATTTGATTTTTGCTGATCGAATTTAGCGCTCTTTGTTGTAAATGTATATTTATCACCGGTTAAAAACGGTTTTGTCGTTTTTACCGTATATATGTCACCTTGTTTAGGTAATTTTGGTGTTTCATTTTTAGGCAACTTAAATGTTAAGAAATAAGAAACCGTACTCGGTTTATTTGAAGGTATATCTTCAGGTTGCGGACGTAGAATAATTCCTTCGCCCCAATCCCATTGACCGTTGTTTTTTGTTGCATCAATACTTTCGTTAATAATATAATTAGCTTTTTTATAACCTGTTCCGGTTATTGTATATATTGTAAACGGACATTTAATATCTTTATTTGCTGCAGATTTTACGGTATCACCGATATTCTGCCAAATAGCACCGGTTAAAGTATCAAGATTGTTCCAGCGTACTTCCCAATCGGCACGATATTGTACTTTTGGGTTACCCGGATAATTTCCTGTTGCATTATATAACAATGAATCAACTAAATTTGTATTTGTAGTTGAACTAAAGTTAGAACCTGTATAATTAAGATCTAAAACATTAGTTTGAACAAATAGTCTCATACCGTCAAAAGAAGGATTGCTATCTTCATAATTTACTAATGTTGATTTGTAAACCGGTTGGTGTCTAAAATATATTAAATATTTTTGACCTGCTGGTAAAGAATTTGCAGATGCCCCTTTAATTCTTCCTGCAACTGTATTTACAAAATATTTTGAAGGATCAACAACATTTCCGCCTGCATCTTTTACTACAATACTTTCCGGTTTAATATTTGTCTTACCAAGACCAACATAAACTGTATCATTTGCGGTAAATGATAATTCAACTCCGGTAGAATCTGTTATACTATATTCGGTTGGAGTAGAGAAATCAATAGAATACATTTTATTATCAACTACTTCAAAATTATTCAAAACTTTTACAAATACTTTTCCGGTTGAAACAACGCCTTGTGCAGGATTAGGATTTCCGCCAACACCGGCATCGGCATCAATCATACCGTTTGCTAATGGACCCGGAGTAGCAACAACAGTATTAACATCATATTTAAGTTCACCGGTTATAGCATCTTTTCTAATTATCGCTTTGTTTTCTGTCGGTGGCAATTCATTACCCGGATCAATAGAACCGTTATCGTAAGCAACAACAGCATAATAATAAGTAACACCATTAACTACCGAACTATCTACGAATTCATGTCTCAAACCCGAATTATCTGCGGGATCACCGACATAATATTTAACGCCTATCCCTGATAATTCTACAGGATGAAAACCGTTTACATAAACTGCCGGATCAATATTTATATGCCATTGAGCCATTTCACCGGTATTTTGATTTGTATAAGCAGGAGCCAAAGTAGGGTTACCGCGTGCATCAGTTATTGTATAAATATCACTAAAAGTATAATCTCTGCTTCTATATACTTTATAACCTAAAAAGTCTTTCAATCCTGTCAAAGGATCAATTGAACCTTCTGCTCTTGTATCCCAATATAAGCGAACTTTTCCGTCTCCCGGAACAGCAGTAACAATCGGTTTAATAGGAGGTTGAGCAAAACGATAATCAGCTTCCAATATTTTTGTAGAAGTTGATGAGTTTAAAATTAAATCTTGTAAATCATTTCCAAATAAAATACACATCGAAAATCTTTGTGTTTCACCTTGTGATAAACTTAACGGACCGGTTCCAAAGTTAAAAATATTGTCACCTGCTTGTAATAACAAGTTTTGACCGGCAGTATCAACACCAACCGATGATAACCATTCCCACATCAATTCATCTTGTTTCGGTACGTTAGAGGTACCTGAGTATTGAGCAGCATTAAAACTAGTTAAACCTATTTGATCTGATTCACTAATATCTCTTAAACCAAAGTTAGGTTCGCTACCTGCCCATTTATATCCGATAATACGATCATTACTAATCGGTTCACCGGCATCATATTTTCCGTTCTTATCTGCATCATCATACCAACCTTGTGAAGGTTTACCGTCTCCTTCACCATAATCTGCACCCGGATAGTTTGGTGAATCAGGACCGATACCGTCAATACCTAAATCATCTCTATCTATATTCCAATCCCCGTCTTCATCACCACTCCATCTTGCTTTAGGAGCTCCGAAAACTGCTGTGTACTGTGTTAAATCAGTTATTCCTTGGAATATTGAATTTCCGTCTAAATAATTTCCGCACGAATTATCGGGTGTTTCATCAGTATATCCGTCAAAATCGTTATCTAT
>JAEXOD010000076.1 GCA_023447335.1 Bacteroidota bacterium | reverse complement strand
AAGAACATGTTTTTGGTAAAAATGCCGTAGCCGAATGTGTGGTTGGTTATTATAATGATAAACCTGTGGCTTTTGCTCTATTTTTTAGAAATTTTAGTACTTTTGTCGGAAAACCCGGTTTATATTTGGAAGATTTATTTGTTCTACCCGAATATAGAGGATATGGATTTGGTAAAGAAATGCTTCTTTATTTAATTAAATTAGCAAAAGAAAGAAATTACGGAAGATTTGAATGGACTGTTTTAGATTGGAATAGTCCGGCAAAGGATTTTTACACAAAACTTGGTGCTAAACTGATGAGTGAATGGCAGATATTTAGAATTACCGAAGATAAATTTGACGAATGCTTAAATAAGTGATGATAACGAGGATTTTATGATTCTTCAAGCTAAGGAAGTAATTGCTCAGGCTTTAATAGATTTGGGTGTGAAAATTGTTACATACGTTCCGGGGCACGGTGCGAGCGAAGTTTACGATAGTTATAATCTTAAGGCTCAAAAAATGCCGATTTTATCGTTTCACGAGGAAACTGCTTTCTCGATTGCTCACGGAGGAAGCATTGTGGGGAGTAGAACGGCGGTATTGCTTAAAGCTCAGGGGTTTATGAAAGCGGCAAATGCGGTAACGGATTCTCAATATGCGAAAAACTGTGCAGGGTTTGTTACATTTATTTTTGACGATACGGTCGGAAGTAATTCCGATAATATATTGGAAATTAATCCGATATTAAAAGGGATGTATTTCCCTTTTAAAGTTGTTACTGCCGAAACTTTGTACGAAGATATAATAAAAGCTTATTTATTTAGCGAACAAAACAATAGACCGGTTGCCGTAGTTGTTGATTGTAAGTTGATAACTAAAAAAATAGAATTCAAACAAAATTTGAATCTTAAAAAACAATTTATTTATGAAAGAAATATTCTAAATACTGTTGTAAGTCCTTTATTTGCAGATTATCAATACAAAGTTTTTAAAGCAAAAAACAGCAATGCGGATATAAAAACAATTAGTGCTCCTATTATTCCGGTTATTCCGCAAGGAATACCCGAAAAATATAAATCAGCAATAGAAAAATATATCCCGTTTTTTGAAGTATTTAAGCAATATAAACGAGATATTGTAGCAGGTGATACAAGTACTTCTTCAAATTTTGCACTACCGCCATTTGATTGTATTGATATGGTAACTCATATTGGGGGAAGTATCCCCTTGGCAGGCGGGGCTTATTTGGCAGGATATAAAAATGTCTGGGCTTTAACCGGTGATTTTGGTTTTATTTCGGCAGGGCATATGGGGTTATTGGATATTTTTAATAGACAACTGCCCATAAAAATTGTTATTTTTTATAATAAAGAAGCTGCTGCTACAGGCGGTCAGAAAATACCCAAAAATTTACTAAGGCATTTATTAGCCGGTTATAACAATTATATATTGCATATTTCAAATCCAAATGATCCGATAGAATTAAATCGGGTTATTTCGGAAGCACATAATTCAGATTCAATTAAAATAGTAATAGTCGATTTTTAGAGAGAGGGATTTGTGAAATTTATAAGATTGTTAGTATTTAGTTTTATTATTATGTTTGCTGCTTGTGAGGATGAGCCTATTGAAAATCCACAAGGAAAAGTAACAAAATATAGTGAGTGTAAAAACTTTACGAGTTTTTATAAAAGCATGAATTCCAACAGTGAGAGTTGTATAATTTATTCTTACAATGGTATCAACAAGCTTTTATTAACTCATGTTAATGCAGGGTTTAATTGTTGTCCTAACAGTATTTATGCCACTGTAAATTTAGACGGAAACAAGCTAATTATTAATGAAGGAGAAAATGCTAACGACTGCCGTTGTTTATGTTTGTATGATATAGAAATTGCAATAAATAATATTAGCCCGGGAAATTATACTATTGTTGTGAATGAACCTTATGCTGAAAATGGTCCTCCGTTTGAGTTTGAAGTAAATTTAAATTCTGCAATAACTGATTCGATGTGTGTCGGACGAAATTATTATCCTTGGGGCTCTAATTGAACTAGTAAAAAGTAAATAATATTCAATAAATTAAAAAAATATGAGTATATTTTATTAATATTTTTTAATTTTTTTGATGGAACATGACTAAAGAAAAACAAAAAACAAAGGGCTTTTTTAATAATAGGGTGTTTACTTTATTATTGGCAATAATAGTAATTTTTATTTTTTATTTCGTAATTAAATTAATACCTACGGAAAATGTGGAAAATCCTAAAGTAAATATTAAAGAAGAAGCAGATAATAGCATAATATTCAAAAAACAAGGTTCTTTAAGCTTCATAAGTAAAGAAGGAAAGGTTCTTTCTTCAATTGATATTGAATTGGCTGATAACAACTTTAAAAGAATGCAAGGATTGATGTATAGAAAAGAAATGGCTGAAAATCAAGGAATGTTATTTGTGTTTGAAATCCAAGATTTACAGTCATTTTGGATGAAAAATACAATTCTTCCGTTAGATATTTTATATGTTAATATTAATAGAGAGATTGTTAAAATACATAAACATACCACCCCTTTTTCAACAGAATCTTATCCGTCTGAAAAACCCGCAATATATGTTGTAGAAGTTAATGCGGGATATACCGATAAATACGGGATTACAGAGGGGGACAAAATTAGTTGGGTAATCAATTAATATGTACGATTCTCTTACGGAAGTAATAAAAAAACAACTCCCTAAAAATCCCAATATCCTTAAGAAACGCTATTATTTTAATTCTGCTGTTCTGATCCCATTAATATTAGTTGACGGGGAATATCATTTACTTTTCGAGTTGCGGGCTATGGGTATTCATCAAGAGGGAGAAATTTGTTTTCCCGGCGGCAGATTTGAAAAGGAGAAAGATAAAGGATTTTTTGATACTGCAATAAGAGAAACGGTGGAAGAATTAGGTATTAAAGTTAATGAAATAGAAGTATTAGGTCAATTAGATACTCTTATTACTCCTTATGGTGTTACTGTTGATTCATTTCCCGCTATTATTTATTGTGATATCAATAATATTATTAATTATGATAGAAAAGAAGTTGCAGAAGTTTTTACCGTTCCTCTCTCTTTTTTTATGAATAATAAACCATCCGTATATAAAGTAAACGTAAAAATAACTCCATTTGCAGAAGACGAAAACGGAAAAAGAATAGAATTATTGCCGGTTAATGAAATAGGACTTCCTGAACGATATAATAATACTTGGCACAGTCAAAAACATCCTGTAATAGTATATAAATATGGTAAATATGTAATTTGGGGAATTACGGCAAATTTGATTGAAGAGCTTGTTTATCTAATTAATAGTTTTGAATGCTAATGTAATGCTTCAGTGGAACAGTGGAACAGTGGAACTAAAACTTAAGGTGGTTTTACTTAAACTTTAATCCTAAACATTTAACATTATCCTGGTTGGTGATAAAAGTAAAAGATAATTCTTGTTGTGCTGAAAATATCCTGAAAATCCGATTAAAATCTTGTAAATCCTGGTTCTAATAT
>JAEXOD010000074.1 GCA_023447335.1 Bacteroidota bacterium | reverse complement strand
GCTGTAATCAATATTAGCTTTTCCTCTCATTAAAACACTATCTGCGGGAATAAGCTCACCGTTCCGAATCATTAACCAATCTTTTAATTTAATGTATTCAAGAGGAATTGTGGATTCTAAATTGTTTTCTATTTTTGTACTTGCTAATGGAAAATAACTTTTATAATTTCTTTCAAAATTCAATGTATCATATGTCTTATTTTGAAAAAGTTTACCTATTAGCAGTAAAAATACTAATCCGCTTAAACTATCAAAATAACCGGGCCCATAACCAAAAAATAAGTCATAAACACTTCTTATAAATAATACCAATACACCTAAAGCAATCGGAACATCTATATTAATTATTTTTTCTTTTAATCCCTTTATTGCTGAAACATAATATTCACTACTACTATAAAAAAATACAGGTAGAGAAAGAACAAAGTTAATATATGCAAAAATAATTTTCAGGTTATCGGTTTGAAAATCTCCCAACGATAGATATTCAGGAAAACTTAACAGCATTATATTACCGAACCCAAATCCGGCAACCCCCAACTTATAATATAAACTTTTATAATCCGAACTGTTTTTTACGTCTGTCTTATCTAAATTAAATATAGGAGTGTATCCTAATCTATCAAGCAATTCAACCACTTGTTTTAACGTAATTTGTTCTTCTTTAAATCTAACGGAACATGTTTTTTTAAGATAATCAACTTCGGAATGAATAATTCCCTTATTAAGCTTATTTAAATTTTCAAGTATCCAAATACAACTACTACAATGCATTTGTGGAATAAAGAAACTTGCCGAACTAAAATTGCTGTTTTTGAATAATATAATTTTATCTTTAATACTTTGGTTATCTAAAAAATCGAAATTTCTTTTTATTGAATTGTTTTGAGAGATACCGGGTGCGGTTTCCAAATTGTAATAATTACACATATCTGTTTGATCTAACAGTTCATAAACTGTTTTACAACCATTGCAACAAAAGTACTTATCTCCTATTGAAATATCAGTTGATTTGCATTCTTCGCCACAATGAAAACAAATAACTTTTGTATCGTTTTTTGTATAACTATTTACCATTTAAATTAATTTAGGTTATTATGTCTTATTTTTTATTCTAATTTTAAAGTTAATGTTTTTGCTTGATTTTTACAAATAATTTATAAATATTTAATCCTTAATTAAATAAATAATTTTTATATTTTTGCTTTTAGAATGGAAAATTATTAAAATTTTATCTCTTTATAAGTATGGTTATAAAAGGAGAGTATTATGATTGTTAACAATAACAAAAGTTTTTAAAAAGTAATAATATTTGATATTCGGATTAAAAATTAATTAAAATAAAGTTTTACGAATTTTTTTCTTATTTAGGAGATTTTATGGGTTTTACTTTTATTCATTTTAGTGATTCACATCTTGGTTTTAGCGATTTAGAGATTTTTGACGAAAACACAAAACTAAATGTACGAGAAGAAGATATTTATAGTGCTTTCGCTCAAGTAATTGAGTATGCCATTTCCAATAAAGTTGATTTTTTAATTCATAGCGGAGATATTTTTCATCGTTCAACTCCCCAAAACCGTGCTTTGGTATTTTTAACGGAACAATTATTAAAACTTGAGAAAGCCGGAATTCCGATCTACATTATTGCCGGCAATCATGATTTTCCGAAAACAATACTTACTACTCCTATACACGGTATTTATAATGCATTTAATATGGTTAAATTTATTTTTGAAGAAAAATATTTACCGATTACTACAGAACATGCAAACTTACATTTTCTACCGCATGTAAATAGTGAAGACGGGTATATAAATGAACTAAATAATATTTCTTTATTAACAAACGGGAAACCAAATATATTAGTTACTCATGTTTCAATGCCAAGCTACTTGCTTTATGAAAGCGGTGAAAGAATAATGCCTAAAGAAATATTAGATAAATTAAAACATTTTGATTATGTAGCGTTAGGACACTGGCATAAGTTTAGACACTTTAGTAATTATGGAAATACATATTATAGCGGTAGCACTGAAAGAATATCGGAAAAAGAGATTGATTATGATAAATTCTTCTTATCTGTTGAATATACAACCGCCGCAAGAGTAACTCCGATTAAACTAAACTTAAGACCAATTATCGAAATTTCGGTAGAAAGCTGTTGCACTTTGACAAAAAACAGGATAATAGATATAATTGCTCAAAAAGCTACCCAAAATTCTATTAAAGGGTCAATTTTTTATATTAAGTTACTTGATGCTAAAAACGAACAGCGATACGAAATAACAAAAACAGATTTTGAAGATTTACTTAAGGATTCTTTGTTTTATAGACTTAGCTATCAAATAAAAGGTTCTAATAATGAAATAGTGACCGATAGCGAATCATTTGACTTAGAAGGTTATTTATTTTCAACCATGAAAACAGAATTTGAAAATGAAAATGAATTCATATTTGCGGCGAATATAACTAAATCAGTATGGGCAGAAATAGAAGAGGAGGAAAGCAATGAAAATTAATTCGTTAAAAATAAAAAATTTTAAACAATACGAAGAATGTTCCATATCCTTCCCTGAAGGATTAACGGGGCTTGTCGGGAAAAACGGTGCCGGAAAGTCAACAATTTTTGAAGCTATATATATGGCTTTATACGGTAAATATAAATTTAATAAAGATAAAATGCGTAACGACAATGCAAAAACTAATGAAGCAGTCGAAATAGAATTATCCTTTCAAGATAATTACGACAATTATCGTATTAAACGTAAATTCTCGGGAAGTAATTTAACCCCAAGCGCGGAATTATTTATCAATGACGATAATGTAGCATGTTCTTTCGGTTCAAATGAAGTTACTAAAAAAATAACCAAACTGCTTAAAATTGATTCTAAAAATTTTAAGAACTCTTTCTTTTCAGAGCAAAAAGAAGTAACAGCTTTATTAGATATGAAAGGAAATGAAAGGCATGTTCAATTTAGAAAGATGTTGGGACTTCAAAAACTTGATAAACTTGAAGACAGAATAAAAGAAAAGAAAAATGAAACCGATAAAGAATTAATTGCCTTACAAAAAATATTGTTAACTGATGCGCAAATTGAGCAATTAAGATATGAAGAGGAATTAATATCAAATACTTTAAAAGAGGCTAAAGTAAAAGAAGCTTACATTTCTGATGTTTTAAAAAACTTAGATACGCTTTATAAAGATATAAAATTAAAAATAACCGTTGAAGAAGACAAAGAAAAGAAAGTAAATGCTGTTATAAAAACGATTGTGGCTACTGAGGAAAAGATAAAAGCCACACAACTGAATATCGAGAAGAACAATTCTAAACTTAAAGAACGAATAGAAAACAGCAAAGAGTTTGAATCTATTATTCCCCTTAAAAATAATTACGATAAGGCAGTAGCTCAATACACGGAACTATTAAAGCAAAAAACAATCCATACAAATAAATTGAACCTGCTAAAGTCAATTCAAGAAAAATATAATTCCTTGAAAGAGCTTGAAGAGGAAGTTAAAAACCTTCAATTAATTATTAACTCCTTCATTAATATTGAAAGTGAAAAAGACAGAATTAGAACCGAGTATAAGCATAATGAAGAGTTGAAAAAGAATAAGGATTTACTAAAAACCGAAATCAAAAAAAGGTTCGATTTAATAGAATCGGAAATTTCAAAACTAAATATTAATTTAAAAAAGCTGAATAAACTTGGAATAAATTCACCTTGTCCGGAATGTAAAAGACCCTTAGGCGAGGAATATTATTCCCAAATGCTTAAAGAATATACATTGAAATTGAATCGTTTTTCAAATGATAAAACAGATGCCGAGCAACAGTTAAAAACAGTAAATGAAGAAATTAATGCTCTTGAACAAAAGATGCTGGATATTAAACATGAAGCAGATAATTTAGTAAAATTATCGAGTGATTTAGCTAATAAAAAGAATAATTTAGAAGAAATTGAAAGACGAAAGGAAAAATTATTAAACGATATAAATGCTTTTGAATTGGAATACGAAAATTATAAAAATATTACGTTTGATGAAAACAGGCTTACGGAAACGGAGAAAAAGAAAAATGAATTAGAGCCCGTTTCAAAAAAATTTTTTAGTTTGCAAACTTTAGTTAAAGAAATTCCGGAATATGAAAATAATTTAGAAAAAGAAAAAAAACTTTTAATAGAATTATCCGATAAACTTACCGAACTTAATTCAGAAAGAAACGGGATACAATTTAACGAAGAATTTTTAACCGAACAAAGGAAGGAAAGAGAAATTAAAGAAAAAGAATTGACCAAATTAAATAACGAAAAGACTGAAATAACATTAATTATTAACAACGGAAAAAACAATTTAAAGAATATACTTTCCCGCTTGGAAGAGGACGACAGAAGACGAGCACAAAAAGAAAAAATTGAGTCCAATATTAAAACACTTAATAAACTTATTGATTTTATTAAAGAATTTAAAGTAAAGTTAACTTCTAAAGAATTGCCCTCAATATCTGAAAGTGCAGATAAACTATTTACTGAAATAACTAAAGGGAGATATACCGGTTTAAGAATTGAACCTGATTTTAATTTTTACGTCAATCGTGACGGCATTGACGTTCCTTTGGATACACTTTCAGGTGGTGAAAAGGATTTGGCTTCAATATGTATTCGCATTGCAATAAGTAAGCGAATTGCAGCTTTAAGCGGTAGGAAAAATATGGGCTTTTTAGCATTAGACGAGGTTTTCGGTAGCCAAGATCAAAACCGAAGAGAAGACTTGGTAAACACTTTACAAGCTGTATCAGGCGACTTTAAACAAATCTTCGTGGTTACTCATAATCAAGATGTTGAAGAAGTATTTCCTAATAAATTACTTGTACAACGGAAAGGGAATTACAGTTTTGCCGAGTTGGTTTAATTTAAAATAAAAATCCCTCGATTTCAATGTCGAGGGATTTAATAATAACTATAATCTTGATTTATTCCGCAATTATATAAATTGCATCATCTTCCAATGAATTTTTAACTTTGTTAATGCCGGGGCAAGAGCTAAATCTTACTTTATCCCCTTCTTTTAATTTAGCTACAGCACCTTCAACAACAGAAAAACGGAAGAAATATTCTTTACTAGGACCTTTTATCCAGCCCAAACGTTTATCGTGTAAAATCTTTTTAATTGTACCGGTTTGTAAAAAACTTCGCCAATATTTCTTTAATTCTTCAATGGCGGCTTTCGCTGAAGGCATAGGATTTAATTCTGATAATTCAACTTGTAAAGGTTCTAAGTATTCCGGAATTCTCCATTTTTTTTCTAACCGTAACAACAATTCAGCTATAAGATGTTTTTTTGCTAATTCCGGTTCATTCATTTTTCCTAAAATTTCGGCAATTATTCTAAATAAGTCCAATCTTAATAAGTAGTCCCCCTTCATTAAAGCGGCATCAATTGCATATTTACGTGCCTTCTCTACATCGCCGGTTTTTAGGATTTCTTCTGCATATTCCTTAAATATAAACCATTCTTTTTTATTTAGCAATACATCAAATAGTAAATTTATTCCTTCCGTTGTTTCTCCTAATCTTAGTTTACTTATCGCTATTCTACGTTTTATCCAAACTTCGTTATCGTAATGGAATTTTTGTATTAATTTTAATGCTTGTTCACAAACTTTTATACAATCTAAGTAATGCTCAATTTCAATTAAAGCTTTGGTTTTATAAGAATACCAGTTTTCTAAATCAGTAGCAAGTTCAATTTCTCTTCCTGCTTTCGGACCGTTTTTAATTGTAATTACTTGCGGATTATTATCAAGCTTTTCCGGTTCAAGAAAATCTAACAGTTCATTAATTGCAGTCCAGTTAGGGGTATTGTTTGATTTTTCGTATTTAATAAATTGGAACAATGCCCGCACACGTAAATTAGCTTCCTTAGGATTTTCCGTATTTAACAGTTTCATTAAAGTTGTTAAATATTCCAGTAAGTCTTCTTTGGAAATTTTTAAATTACTTTGATGATTAGTTATAACCGATGTTTCGATATCATTTTCGTCTTCGCTACGGGTAGCATTTTTCAACATAAAAAATAAATTCCAACCAAACGAACTCAAAAAATAATTATCCGTATTCGGTGTTAATTTGTAATTTAACTGGTTAATTACAAAAACCGCCGCATCTTCATGTTTGGCAATTCCTTTATAAGCATTAAAAATATTTTTAACAAGGAATTCACTTTTAACTATTTCATCCTTTAAAAATTGATTTTTAATTTCGGTTTCATAAACCTCAATAATCTTTTTGTAATTTGGGTGATTATTCTGGTTTTTTGCCTCTTTTGTTAACTGTGCAATTTTTTGAGCAGAATCACTTAAATTTGCCATAGTAAACCTACTGTTTGTTTTTTTAACTATTCCTAAATATGTTAATTAACGTATTTTTTTATTTTTTTTGATAACTAATATATAAAATAATAGTTTTTTTTAATTAATCAAACAAAATCGTATTAATATCCTATATTTTTTTCAAGAAAAGCTGAATATTTAGTTATTAATAGATTTTTTTGTTCATCTGTGGCATTAGAAATGTAAGGTTCGTTTATTTTTCGCTTCTTACTATCATATATATCAAAGTAGATAGTATTTTTTTCATTAATAATTACTCTTATTCTGCTTCCGTACATATTTTTACCCTCTAATATTTCACATTCAATCCCTTCAAGCAGCAATTCCGTACTAAAACTTTCGGCAATTTTATTAGCTCTTTCGTATTTTTCGGAATTTTCCGATTCAAATACTTTTTTATTAGGATCTAAATCACTCCCCGCTTTTGCTAACAAGTCTACATATTCATTCCATTTTATTGAACTATGAGCTTCAACTTTTACAAAAACCGGGTTAATCCCTATATCATTAAATTTTTGGACATAAGTAATGGTACTTTCAGTCTTTGGTTTCCATGTGCCGCCGGCAAATTTAGCAATCCCCCAATAATCAAAATATATTATAACATCCGAAATATTGTTACTCTTGCAATATGTTAAAGCATTTAGAACGGAAACGAATTCGCCACCAATATTATTTTGTCTTCTAAACACTTCATCTTTAACTACTCCGTATTCCTTATGTATAACAGCATCATTTTTAATAACGGCATAACCGTATCCGTATCCCCCGTTTCTATAAGACCCGTCAACATATATATGCGTAAATGTATTATGAGTCTCATTGTAATATGCCTGATCTGCAACTCTGGTTACTGAATCAACATTAAACTCCGCCCAATAATCTTCAATTATTCCTTCAATAACCGGATCTTTTATTTCTTTAGTCACAATTTTAAATCTATTTGCTTTAGGACTATAGTAAATATTTAACTTATGATCATTATTTATGCATAATTTAATATTATATTCTCTTAGCGTTTCTTTCAATACTATGGCACTTATCTCTTTTCTCTTTAATAGTTCTGAAAATTTTTCTGCTTTTTCGGTTATTATGTTTTTATATTTATATTCACTCATCTTCTATCTACTTTAATTAAATTTGTCTTTATCAAATAATCGCTTCCGACCATCATATTAACTGCGTAATTTTTCATACTATCTGCAATCGATTTATAATCATTTATATAATTATTCAAATCATTTTTCTTGTATTTATATAAATATTCTTTATCATTACTTAATATTAAATAAAACTCATTACTCAAACAACCAATTTTATCATCCGCAGAAAAGAATATAAATTTTCTGTTCTCTTTTAATAAATCAATACCTAAAGAATTATTAACATACGGAAAATTTAACAACCCCATTACGGTACTAAAAATATCAATTTGACCTGCCGGGTTGTTAATTACTTTAGCGTCATTTTCAAACTTAGGACTAAATACTATTAAAGGAGAATGCGTTAAACATAGCGGGAAATCATATTCGGCATTTTTTAACGTTCCGTGATCAGCTGTAAATATAAATATTGTATTTTCATACCAATCTGTTTTTTTTGCTAAATTAAAAAAGTGATTTAAACTCCAATCACTATATTCTACAATAGCATCAGTTATCTCTTTATTTTTTGCTTTAAAATTAATATCGCTCGGAATTTTATAAGGACCGTGATTACTGCTTGTTAACAACGAAACGAAGAAATTATTCCCTGATTTAGAAATCTTGTTCAAAATAGGCAAACTAAATTCAAACATATAATGATCCGGAACACCTAATGTGCTCAATATTTTTTCTGAAGGATAATCCGATTTTGATATTACCGAATCAAAATCATTGCCGTACATAAAACCTCCGGCGTTATCAAACTGATCATCATGTGTTGTAAAGTATAAACTTTTATATCCGTATGGCTTTAATTCTGCGGCAAATCCGCCTACATAAGGTATTGCCGGTAAATTCATGGGATGATTTTTAAACAATGTCGGCAATCCGAATAATGACGAAAATGTTCCGCAATAAGTATGAATACCGGATGTATAAAAGTTGGAGAAATAATATGATTTTTTTATCAAAGAATCCAAAAACGGTGTAAGCTTTTTAGTCTCTCCGTTTATGTTTAGGTGCTCTGAAGACATACTTTCCATAATTATAAGAACAACATTCATCTTATTGGGTAATCCTTCAACTTTAACTTCGCGTGCAATCGGAGAACCGTATATACTCTTTTCAGTCAAATTTAACATCTTTTGAATTTCTTTAATTGCCGCCATACCGTCAACATTTGCCAAAAATCCGTTTTGATTTTTTCTATCAAGAATATAACTATTTATTAGAGTAAAAACCGGGTTTAAACCTAGTTTATTAGGCAACGGATATTCGGAAAAATAAGCCGTACCGGTTCTAATTGGAGACTTTTCGTCAATTCTGCCTCTAATACCGATAAAAACCAAGATCGCAAATAGTAAAAAATAACCAAAGTTTATTAAATAAATCTTTTTATTTTTCGAATTTGGGAATTTTATTCTTTTATAGTAATAAACAAATATTTTATTATAAATAAACCAAAAAGTACTTGCTAATGCTACAAAAGCCAAGAAATATATCCAATAAGTCCATTCTTGAAATATCATTGCGGAAATAAATGCAAAGCTATCAGACCAAATAAACGCCGCTGTGGTAAAGTTTTCGAAATAATGATTAAAAAAAGGAATGTTTGCACTACAAATAAAAAATGCGGTAGTATATAAAACTCCTATAAAATAGAAAACAAGCCTGTTTAAAACATTGTTTTTAACTTTGCACAATGAAAAAATAAAAAGAGTTAAAATCGGTAAAGTTAGTATATATCCGCTTATAACAGTGTCAAAACGAATACCCATAATAAAGGATTTTATAAATAAAATAAATTCATCCCCGGCATCTAATAAAGGGGCTTTATCTAAATTGATAATAAATATTACAAATCTAAAAATAAAGAAGAATAATAATCCCCACAAATATGTACTAAAAATAAATCTTATATAAATTGGAAGATTTATTTTATCTAAAAATTTCTTTATCATCGTAAATTATTTTCCTATAATTATATCTGAATTAAAACTTGTTTTTAACATCTCTATGTTAAATAATCCGGCTTCATTAAGCCATTGCGATATCTCTGTTTTTGTATAAGTATCACCATCATTTGTGCTAACTAACATGTTTAGTGCAAACATTGCTCCGTTTACCGGTTTAATTCTATCCTCATCCATAATAAAATCGTTAATAACAATTTGTCCCCCCTCATTTAACGATGCGGCACACTTTTTTATTAATTTTCGGTTTTCTTCAAAAGAATTAATGTGAACAATTGCCGAAAGTAATATTAAATCATACCCTTTTCCGAAATCATCCGTCAAATAGTCTCCTGAAATAAAAGTAAATTTATCTGTTAAATTAGCAGATTCGACATATTTTTTAGAAAGCGGAATAACATTAGGCAAATCGAACAAAACTGCCTCAATGCCCTTATTTGCATTTATAAACCCCATTGAAAACGCACCTGAACCACCCCCTAAATCCAACATCCTATTTACTCCGGATAGATTAATCATTTTTGCTAATACTTTTGCCTGACTTACCCCCCTGTGATGCATTGCGGCAATAAACGATTCCAGCCATTCAGTTCCTCGTTCATTAATCACTTTTTTATTAACTGCAGTTCCTAATTTTATTGATTCTGTGAGTGTACTCCATCTATCCCATAGTGTTGCCGTATGTTCTAAATTTCCTAAATAATTTTCTTCGCCTTTTACTAATAAATCGCTAATATCGGGATGATTAATAAATTTATTCTTCCGTTTTATCAAGTACCCCATACCCGTCAATACATTTAGTAATCTATCGGTCCCTTTTATGCTGGCATTAATTTCATTTGCAATTTCTTCAGAACTTAATCGCTTTTTATTTAAAACAGTAAATATTCCAAGTTCTATTGCAGTCAATAAAACTCTGCTTTCTTTAAATAAATTAGCTGTTTCTTGTATTAATTTAGGAGTCAAACCTTCTTGGTCTATCATTTTACACCTAACTTTATATATTCAGGCGTAAAAAATAATAAAAATTTAGATTATTTGAAATCTAAATTAAATAGAAGAATTGAATACTTCCTTTCTCGAAAATCGAAATTCACCCTAATTTCTATCCAAGTAAACTTAATTTATTATTTCCTTTAAGAAAATAATTAACATATTTTTCCTTTTTTTCCGGTTTTATTTTATCAACATCTATAACAATAAATCCGTCAATACAATCTTCAAAATCTCGATCAACTCCAAAATCCAAAAATTTCACACCGTCTTGTTCGCATAACTCGGCATAATGTTTATATAATACCGGCACCGTTAAATTATAAGGTTTTAACATCTGTTTAAGTATTTTATAATCATCTTTAAATGAATTACCAACAAATAAATTATTATATCTAAGCAACTCTGTATCCGGAATAATAAATCTATTCTTTGATTGAACAACTACTTCTTTTTCTCCAAACCACTTATTATAAACAAATACTATCATCTGCCTTACTTCTAAAGGATAGCTATTGCTAATACTTACTCCTCCAAACAAGTATTTCACTTGGGGATTTGTCGCTAAAAATGCTCCTATACCTTGCCAAAGATAAAATAAAACATTGGTATTCCAGTATTTTTTTTGAACAAAACTTCGTCCTAATTCAATGGCACATGGTAAATATTTATTTGTAAATTCAGTGTTAAAATTAAATAATGAATTTGTATAAAACCCCTGAATTCCGTTTTTGTTCAATATTTCATTTCCAAAACCTAATCTGTAAGCTCCTACAATTTCCAATTCGGTTTCATCCCAAACTATTAAATGATAATAGTGCTCATCATATAAATCCAAATCATATCTTTTACCTGTTCCTTCTCCTACTTTTCGAAAGGTTAATTCTCTTAATCTTGCTATTTCATTTAAAGTATTAGGCGAATCAGCTTTATTTGTTAATATTATTTTTTTATTATCATCGGTAGTTCCAAGTATATTAGCTTTGTTCAATTCCTTTTTAATTAATTTTCTATCTATCGGATGAATTATATTTTTCTCCGTTACAAAGATGTTTTTGTTTGATTTTCTTAAATTATATAAATGTTTGCGTAATAATTTTGTTTGATAAAATGCAGTTATTAAATTTTCCGTAAATGATTTTGCCGGAATCGGATCACCTATTAATATATTTATAGTTTTATCTTTTTTGTTAAATAATTCATGTATTAATAAAAATGTAGAAAGTAATTTATAAATTGAAGATAATAAGTAAAAGTACCACGAGTTTTTTGCATCAATATAAATTGGCAATATCGGCGATTTATACTTTTTTGCAAAACTGACTGCTCCGCTATTCCATTTTTTATCTGCAACGGTAAACCATTTTAATCGAGATACTTCACCGGCAGGAAATATTATTAATGCCCCCTCGCTTTCTAACTGTTTACCTATTTCATCATAACTATTGCGTGTAAATTGCCTTCCAAACACATTTACGGGAATAAAATATTCTTTCAAATTATCTATTGAATATAATATATCGTTAACTATTATTTTAACATCTTTCCTAATTTCATAAATTAGTTTTAATAGGGCAAGTCCGTCTAAACTACCTATCGGATGATTTGCAATAACAATTAACCTTCCTTCCGAGGGAATCTTTTTAATATCTTTATTAGACACCTTATAAGTAAAATTTAGATACTCGAATAATTCGTCAATTATCTCAACACCGTATTTGTTTTTATTTGTATTTAAAAACTCATTTATTTTTTTCGCATAGAATATTTTTTTAAGAAATTCAAAAACCAACTTCCTAGTTAATAAATATTTAGTGGCTATAGTATGTTGCAACTTTTCTTCAAGGATTTTTTCGATATCGAGCATGTATTTCTCATATTTTTTCAAGGCAATTTAATAAAATACGATTTATTAACTGTTAAGATAATATTACCATTCCTTTAAGTTATTGTTAATTCTTTTGCCTTAACAATTTCATAATATTTTGGTAATAATAAATTAACATTAGAGATTTATTTTTGCACTAACATTATTTATTTAACATGAAAATATTTCATTTATCAGATTTGCATTTATGCAAACTTTACAAACGAAACAACATTATTAAGACAAGAAAATTGTTAAAACATTTTGTTGAAAATAATTATGATCATCTTGTAATTACCGGAGATATTTCAGATAACGGAAATCCTGAAGATTGGATTATTTTACGCAAATTGTTAATCTCAAGTGGTATTTATAATAAAGATAAAGTAACTGTTACAATCGGAAATCACGATATTTACGGCGGTGTTCAAACCGCATTAGATATTCTATCTTTTCCTTCAAAATGTTTAAGCACTGATTATTTCAAAAAAGTAAAACAATTTTACCATGTATTTTCGGATTTATTTTCAGATTCATCTGCCTCGTTTCCAAATTTGTTTCCTGTCTTAAAAGTGGTTAACGATGTTGCTTTTATTGTGATTAACACAATTGATTTTTATGGGAAATTATTTAATCCATTTGCTTCAAACGGTAAAGTTTCCTCAGAAGAT
>JAEXOD010000057.1 GCA_023447335.1 Bacteroidota bacterium | reverse complement strand
CCCTAAAGAAGGGGTGACGGCACTTTACAACCCTTTGTTTTGTAATAAGTTATGTGCGTCTTTGGCGTTCGGTAACTTGCCAAAAGCCGAATCATTTAATATATTATTCCCCCTCTCTAGAATTTAGAGAGGGGGCTAGGGGGTGAGTGTTCGCAACTTTTTTAATAAAACTTAATCCCTTAAATACAGTCTCTAATGTAGAAAGTTTACTTGCAAAAACTAAAACAATAAAAATCTTTTTTTGACAATCATAGTTGCTTTCTTAACAATCAAACCGTTATTTAACTAAATTCATTTTTATAGTTTTATTAAAACTACCTGCGTTTAAATTACAAAAATATACACCGCTTGTTAACAAACTTGCATCAATAGAAATGTTATGAATACCTGCTTCTAAAGGTTGATTTAATATTTGCATTACTTCTTGACCCAATATATTAAACACACTAATTTTCACAATTTCTTTAGAAGGCAAACTAAACTTAATTGTAGTACTAGGATTAAAAGGATTAGGATAGTTTTGATATAATTCAAAAGCTATAGGAATTGAATTTTCAATCTCCGTAATATTACTAAAGCTATAACTTCCGTTATAATCAAGCTGTTTTAATCTATATGAATATTTTTCACCCGAAAGTGCATCTTTATCAATAAACGAATAAGTAATTCTTTCTGTGCTAATTCCGTTTCCGGCAACAAATCCGATTCTTTGCCAGTCAGAATTTTCTGATTTTCTTTCAATTTCAAAGCCTAAATTATTTTGTTCGGTTGCTGTAATCCAGTTTAACATAATACCGTTATTTACAACAGAAGCAGAAAAATTTATTAACTCAACAGGTAGTTGAGCTTCGTTAATTAATTGATATGCGGCATAACCGTTATTTGTAGCCAAAACATAATAAATATATCTGCCCGGAGCTAAAAATCTGTAATCAATATCTCCTGAAGTCCCGACCGTATTACTGTTACTTCCTAAAGTGGGAGAGGTCTCAACAACAATTGCGCTATTCAAGCCGCCTGTTATGTCTAAAACTTTTGCATTTTCATTGCCCAATCCGTATTGATAAACAATTAAATACTTTTGTTCTCCGCTTTCAATATATCGCATTGAGTTGCTTCTGCTATCAACAACTGTTGTGGGAACGGTTGCAACTTGAACGCCTGCCGGTGTATATTCTGTAGGTCTTGTACTGTTTCCGTTCACAAAGATATTTGAATTTCCTAAACCGCGAGGGTAAACGGCAGGTGATGTACCTAAATTTGTTACGCCTTGCAAAGTAATAACGGTAGGAGTTTGGTTAAAAGTACCGTTATCCATTGTCCATCTATAAACCTTATTGCTACTTCCGGCTACTGCATAAACAACAGCGCTATTGTTTGAAATTGAACCGACAACCGTAATTTTATCTCCCAATCTTACCGCATCAGTATT
This sequence comes from Bacteroidota bacterium, assembly GCA_023447335.1. Taxonomy (GTDB): domain Bacteria; phylum Bacteroidota; class Ignavibacteria; order Ignavibacteriales; family Melioribacteraceae; genus JAEXOD01. The sequence continues at coordinate 20,090 of JAEXOD010000057.1, read as the reverse complement.
ATATGTAATAATTGCCTCTGCATCTGAAAGTTCATTATTCCATTTGTAAACTTTAAACGCATTTGTATTTGCAGTAACAGTTAAGTTTGCACCTATTATAACTCCGTCATCCGAAACTTCAATATCATTTATTGTATAAGTTCCACCGGTTGTTCCCGTAGTACTTAAATTACCCAATACATCGCCTGTTGCTGCATCTATTATATAAATGTTAGGACGAGCGACTAAGTATAATCTATTATTACCGTTTACATAGCCGTATGCAAAACCTCTTTCAGTACTTCCGCTAGTAGAAAACCAGGTAGGTAAATTACCTAAAGCCGAGCAATATGACCAAGTCGGAATTTGTTGATCAAGAACCGTTACGTTTATTGTATCACTTTGAGTATTAATAGTACCAATTATTTTTCCGTTCCCTGTCCCCTGGGGCACAAAAAACCCTTCACTATTTACGTATCCGCTAATTCCTAAAACTTGCCACGTTACAATATTTGCAGGTACGTCAATAGAATATCCCCAGTGGTCAATTCCCGTAATAGTAATTTTTTTAGTTTGGGTTGAATCAATTAGTATTTGCCTTGGTGATAAACTAAATGAACCGATCAAATTTAATACAGGGGCTTCAAGTACTGCCAACAAAGCATTTGCCACAGATCTTTCACTTCCGTCTGAAGGGCTGTTTACAACTTGATTACGAACTACAAGAGCAGTTGATCCGCCGCCATCTAAATTTAATGCTTGATAGCACCCTATTAATTTCATGTAATTTGCCAATTCGGTTAATGTCATACCTACGCTAATCGAAGGCTGCCTTCCGTCAACTGCCACAAAAAACACTTTCGTACTATCTCTATTAATTCCAACAGCAGATCGGGGATGTTTGTTATCTGTAAAAGATGCATCAAAACCTTCCAATCCGACAAAGCTACTCGGAATAACTCCGCTTGTTATTAATCTTGGTCCGCCACCGGTTAAAGCAAATATATTTCCCAAATCCACACTTGTTCCCATTTTTACTTCAATAGTATCCCCAATGCTAAGTTGATTACGCAAAAAACGAGCACATGAATCATGTCCGCTTAAAACATAATAATTGCCTATGCTCATACTGCCTATACCGTCTTCTTTAGATATTACAACAAATTTAACGGGGCTATTTACAGTCATTTGCTCTATCGGCTCTATTTTTACTTCAACACCCCATTGGTTTGTTAAAGTATTTGCTCCGATATACTTATTGTATAAAACCATACTATTAGTAATACGTTCTTGATTTACGTAAGTTATCCCGATTGTTTGGTTGTTTTTAGCTTTTACTTCGCCGATAAATGTTAATTTATCAAATAAGGGGATTTTATTATCGGTCATACCAAATGATGTTCGAGAGGAATATTTCCCTTGATTAAATTCATAATTTTGAACCATTGAACTACCAAAGAACGAATATGGGTTAGTCGGTGCACTAATTCCGAAAAAATCCGCATTAATTGCCCCCAAAACATAATGTCCGTTGCTATTGCTTCTTGTTGCCATTGAAGAGGTTCTTTCAAAACCCGTACCCAATACGTCCCTTGCCAATACGGTTTCAATTTTTATGTTGGGATTTGAAATATCAATTTCCAAAATTTTTATATTATAAGGTCCCGCCTTTTTTACCGAATGATATTTTACCCCCGGTCCAACAACAGTTATCGTAGAATCTTGAGCAAATACCGTAAACACAAAACAATAAACACATAAAATAGTAAACAAAACCTTCTTCATAATCACTCCTAGTTATTATTAAACTGTTCCCTTTAAATTAGTAATAATTTTTTGTAATGCAAAAACAAATTTATATTAATTACGAGGAATAATTAAAGTATGTTTTATTTAAGAATTGTTTTATAAAAATCGATATATTTTTGAGCTACAACTTCGTCTGTAAATTCTTTAAGTATTTTTTTTCTGGCTCTTGTTCTTAAAAACTGTAATCTCTCTCTATCATTCAACACCCAAAGTATTCCGTCAGTTAAATCATCAACAGATTCAATTTTCGCAAGATACCCGTTTTGCTTGTGTTCAATCATATCAGGCATTCCGCCAATTTCGAAGGCAACAACAGGAGTGCCGCAGCTTAGAGATTCCATTACGGTATTTGGTAAATTATCTTCTAACGAAGGGGCTATAAAAACATCAGCCGCATTATATAGCCTAGCCAGTTTATCTAAATCAGAAACTCTCCCCATCGAATTAATTTTAAATGGCAATCCGTCAAAGCTCGTATTTTTTTCTGCACCAAAAACAATCAGCTCAACATCTAACGAATTTGCGAGGAAGTTTTTAAGTTTTTTTAAACTTCTAACTAAATAATGTAACCCCTTTCTCTTATCAGATAATGTCATGGTTCCAAATAATATATATGTTTTATCAGGTTTTAAACCTAATAACTTTCGACTTTCATTTTTATCATAAAATTCAAATATTTCAGGATTAACGGTAGTAGGAATTGTGACAGTATTTTTATCCCCTAAAAGAACGCTTCGTTTAGTTTCGTTGGCAAGCCAAACACTGCTTGTTACGATATTAACATTATATTCTCTAAATAATTCCCTTTTTCTATTAAAAAAAACATTTGAGAAGTCTTTATTACTCCCCTTCTTTAAATTTGGACATTGTTTACATTCAGTAGCAAAATATTCACATCCGCCTGTATAATGACAGCCTCCCGTAAAAGCCCACATATCATGAAAAGTCCAAACAATCGGTTTATCTAATTGCTTTAATTTTAATAATGTATCCAAAGAAAAGAAACCGCCGTTTATCCAATGGAAATTTATAATATCTGCATTTAGAATTTCTGAATTCCGGGAAATATCTGCTCCGATATAAGGAAATGAGAAGCGTCCTCTACTTCCTTCTACAAATATTTTAATTAAAATTTCATCAACCCCTTTCCTCACAAATCTTTTTGTTTTTCCGATAGTTGTGTTTTCAAATTGAAAAATATCCTTATCATCACTTAGTTTGGTTTGAACCAACATTTTACTTTCAATACCGGCTTTTCGTAATGAATTAAACACGGAATAACAAGATTTACTTGCCCCTCCCAAAATATCATATGTACTTATATGTAATACTTTCATTTATACGCAAAAATATTTAATTGTAAATCAACATCTTTAAAATTTTTATTAACTCTATTAATAAAAGGCATTCTTCTATCGGCTTCGGGCTTAATAAAATATCTGAACCCGTTATTTGTTAGAATATTTAGTAAAACCTCGAGTTGTTGCTTCGAATTAATAAAGGAATGATATTCTATAAAAATGTTTTGTATTTTATTAATTTGCTCCTCACAATCTTTTATAACCTCCACCTCTGCTCCTTCAATATCCATTTTCAAAAAATCAATTTTATTTCCCAGTGACATTAATATTTCCTTTAGCCTAACAGATTCCACTTTTTTATTCGCTTTATCAGAGTAAATTGACGAACTGTCAGCTCCCTCGCTAAAAAAACTAACCCCTTCATTATTAATCCAAATTGCCTTTTTAATTAAATTCACATTCTTAAACCCAAAAGATTTAATATTAAATGACAAACATTCAAATACTGATTCATCCGGTTCATATCCGTAAATTATCGCATCGGGGAATGTCCTTTTAAAGTATAAAGTGCTTAACCCTATATTTGCTCCGCAATCTAAAATAATAGGATTAGGACTTTTAGTTTCAAACTTATAATATTCCTCAACAAATATTTCGTGAAACTGCCATACAAAAGATAAAGTATCAGGTACTACAATTTTTTTACCGAACAAACTTATTGTTGTTTTAGAATATCTTTTTCTGCCGCTATAAAACAAAACATACAATAAAAATCGGAAATAATTTTTATATCTAAATATTTTGGAAGGCTCACGAAATAAAATTTCGAACAGTAATTTCATAAAGTTAATTTAAATTTATTTTTAGAAATATAATTAAATGCATTAATATAACCTAATAAAACAGTATTTATATTAATTTCCGTTTTAATTATGTTATATGAATTTTTCCCCATCAATTTTGCTTCCTCTTTATTCTTTAATACTAAAGCTATTTTATCAACAAGATCATTCAAGTTATCGTTTTCAAAAAAATAACCGTTATATCCGTTTTTCACCAGTTTCTTTTCGGTACCGTCACAAATTGAACAAATAATTGGTTTTTCAAATACCATAGCTTCGTTTATTGATAAACCACCCATGCCCGCAATTACATACACATCAGATTCAATTAAATATCTACCTAATATTTCAGGTTGGTAAACAGCACCTACAAATTTAACTCTTTCGGAAAGACCTAATTCAATACTAAGTTTTTTTAAATTTTCCTCTTCGGGTCCACTGCCTACTACAATTAATTCAATTTCCTGGAATCTCTTTCTTAATAGACTAACTGCATTAATTAATAAATCGACCTTCTTCCATTTAACTAATCTACCCACGTGAATAATTCTTTGTTTAGCGGGGTTAAGAATATTTGTTAAGTTTTTAGCTTTATTTTTTGCAATCTCCAATCTTTCGGTATCGGGGGAGTTATATGTAATAAAAATCGATTCTTTTTTTACCCCGTATGTGGGCAAAATATCAAAAGCATCTTCAACATAATTAACGTGAGCATCGAATAACTTATAGTAAAAATATCTAATAATTGAAAACAAAAAAAAGTAAATACGTTTTTTTATAGTTAATTCAAACTTTGTTAAATCTTCATTTAACATAACAAGATTTTTTCCGGTAATTCCTTCTATAAATTTTGGGAGTAAAAAGGGAATATCCTTATAAATTAGTTTTATATTTTTCTTTTTAAGGTATAAATAAAATAGAGGATAAAATAATAAGGCTAAATTATGGGGCCAAACCATAACAATAACATCAGGTTTATATTCCTCAATTACGTTCTTTATATTATCATAAAACATCTTTTTGTAGTATGTTTTTATAGAAGGTAATTTATAGACCTTAAATTCAATATCCTCCTCGGATTGATGAACTCCTTTCCCCAATCCTTTAACATTGTTATCTGGAATTACAACTGCAATTTCTAAGTTGTTAATTTTGTTAAGTTTATTCAAAACAAAATTATAATAATGGGGTAACCCGTTAAATGTGAATAAAACTTTCATTAAATATTTAAACAGTTATTTGTTCTATAAAATACGGAAGTACAAGTAGCATGAGGCGTTACCGGAGATATTCCCCAAAAATCAATTTGCTTAAACCCATTTTCATGCAAATAGTTTACGCCGTTAACATAGATTTGTAAATTAGCATTATCAAAAAATACAACTCCGCTCTCATTTAAATGTTTAACCGCAAGTTCTGCACAATAATTTCTATCCCTTCCGTCAATAATAATTATATCAAATTTTTTATTATGATTTGCAATTTCTTCGGCATATTTTCCGTGATATTCCAATTCCCTATAGATTACTTTTGCATTTTTAGGCAGGCGTAATTTAACTATCTCATACCACTTTTGATCATTTTCGACTGAAACAACTTCTTTTACTCTATCTGCAAACCATAATGTTGAGTTCCCGCTACCATATTCAAATACAGAAAGCCGATCATTTAATCTATTTTCGACAAATTTCATAAACGGGTATGTTAACCAAGGTATAGGATTACCTGCGTTATCAATTGCTTGTTTGGTTTTAAAGCTTTTAAACCAACCGTCATTTTTTATTGCACTATCTACATAAAGTTGAACAATGCCGCCTAAATTTACTGCATTTAGTACTTTTCTAATTACGTTTTTAATTTGTTTTGTCATTTTTCTGTTTCGAGGTTAATTCTATAATCGTATCACTTAACTTGTCTTTATTGTTTGCTAAATTTATTGCTCCGGTAAATATCTTTTTAATTGTCACTAATTCATTTATTTCATAAAACTTAAAAGGGAGTAAAATAAAAGGAAAAGTTAATGAAATTATTACTTTTAAGCTTAAAGAAAGATATATATTTAATTTATTTAACGGTATACAAACAAAATAAATTAATGTTGCTATAGTAATAATTAATAATATTTTGCCTATTTCATACTCAATTTTGTAGTATTTATTAGAAATAATATATGTTAAAGCTACTAAAACAATAAATGCAATTAATGTATTTATTGCCGCCCCCATCATTCCCATTTGGGGGATCAAAATAAAATTCAACCCAATATTTAAAGCTGCCGCCAATAAATTAATATATGCAACTGATTTCGTATTTCCTGTTAAGTACATACCTAAGGAAGATACCATACTTAAACCAAAAAACACATAACTTAAATTAATTAACGGAACAACTGTATAAGCGGGGTAGTACTCCGCACTAGAAGAAAAAATTTCAATTAATTCTTTTCCGGTCAATGAAAGGAATAAAGCTGCCCATATTAATATAAAAGCCAAATATGTCATTAATTTTGAATAAAATCTCTTGTCCCCTTCGGTTCTATAATATTTATATGCAACGGGTAATAATGTTAAACTAAAAGGCATAATCAAAAACATATTAATTATTCCCGAAAATTTATATGCCAACTCATATAAGCCCAGTTGGCTTGCCCCCGATAAATATTTTAATACGTATCTATCGCTTCCGTTTAATAAATTCATTGCCAAAGCACTAAAAATTAAAGGTAATCCAAACTTAATTGAATCAGGAATAATTTTACCGTAAAATTTAAATTCCATATTTTTAATTAACATCGGAATTATTATAATGAAATTAAGAAGTTCTCCGGCAAGTTGTCCATATAAAACTGCTTCGATATTTTGGTTGAAATATACTATTAAAACAATAGTGATTACCAAAGTTAGTAGTAATTTAATAACCCCGATAGTTGAGTAAGCTATCGATCTCTCATCGCCCCTTAACTTGTTAAGAAAAAGGATATTTAACACGGTAAACGAAATAATATATGTGGTTATTCTTAGCAGTTCGTTAAATTTTACCGGATTAGAAGTTCTTTGTGCAATATACGGAGTTATTAATTCTGCTGTTATAGTAAATAATATAACTAATATTAGCAACGAAATTGATAAAGTAAAAAATATTTTATTTTTATTATCTTTATAAGTAATATCGTTATTATACCGTAGCAACGCCAAACCTTGACCGGCAGCTAAAACTTGAGATATTATAGTAATTGTAATTATTAACAAACCTAAATCACCGTATTCTTCAGGTTTAAAATAATCGGTATATATCGGAATTAAAATAATACCGGCTGCTTTGGTAAGTACATTACTTATACTATAAACAGCCGAATGTTTAAATGTATGTTTAAGCTTATCAAGCATTTATGTTAATCGTCTGATTTCTTTTTATTTGTAAAAATTCCGACAAATAGAATAACAATAGTTAACGAGCTTAAAATTAAAGCCAAATATTTAGTTATAAAAAACGATTCAGGAGCATAAACTAATTCAACAGTATTTTCCCCTTTAGGAACTACAACTCCCATAAAACCGTAATTTGCCTTATAAACCTTAGCATCTTTTCCGTTTATAACGGCTTTCCAACCGGGTAAAAAGGTGTTTCCTGCAAATAAGAAACTTTTCGTTTCGGACTTAGTTTTTAAAACTATTTTTTCATCTGTATATTTATTAATTTTAACAACAGCCAATGAATCGCCCATTCCTAAATCAAGGTCTTCTTCTACAAAAGCTTTTTGTTTAGGATCAAATTCATTGTTTTTAATTTTATTTAGAATTTCAATTCCCTTCGCCTTTTCCACACTATTTACAAAATAAAAACGAGGTAAAACATTTTCATTTTTAAAGACGAAATCTTTATTATCACTTGCAGCTAAGGTTAACCCCGGGAAATTAATATTTTGATCTATAACAACATACTTTACGTTTAACATACGCCAAAGTGTTACGTTTACATTCCCGACAACATCAATAATATCTTGGTATGTTCTTGGTTTAATTGATGAATAGCCCGAAAAATCTTCTTCCAAGAAGTATGCATTAAAGTTTGAATTATGTTGAACCGTACCCATTGAATTATCACGTTTAAGATTTATTAATCTTCGTGGCTCGTTATCTTTGAATGATTTAATCGCCGATATATAGTATGGTTGTTTAAATATTGCCGTCATATCTGCTTCGGGAGTATAAGTTGCCCCTCTGCTACCTATCCTTGCTAAATCAAAAAAGCTTATAACGACTAATAAAACAATCAAAATATCCGTATTTATTTTATTTTTTAGGTAAGCTAAAATCAAAGCAAAGCTTATAGTACTTATTGATAAAGCAATTAATAAATCATTTACAAACATGTTTGCCATATAATCTTTTAATGCATTTAACATTTGAGCTTTTTGTTGTTGGCTTGTCATTATTCCCGAAACATATTCGGAAACTCTGTCTAGGAACCATTGACTAATAGATGAACTTAATATTAAGCTTAAAACTAATACTACCGAAAAAGCTATTGTTATATACTTTATTAAGTTGTTGATTAAAAGGTTCCCTTCTTTTTTTAATTCAATTATTCTATTTATCGATAAAGCCGCCAATATAGGAAAACTGATTTGCACAAGTACCAACATCATTGAAGGAACTCGGAATTTATCAAAAAACGGGAAATGATAGAACATTAAATCATATAAAACGGGAAAAGTTCTTCCAAACGAGATAAGCAAAGATAATAATACCAATATACCCAAAAATTGTACAAAAGGATTTTTACGATTAAGATAAAACGAAAGAAGCCCTAAAAAGAAGACAGCAACGCCCATATACATTGCGACGTCAACAAATGGCATTTGTCCGAAATATGTATTTACTTCTACTTCTTGGTTGTTGGTTAATACACCTTGGTATTTTGAACTTCCGAAACCGTAATATGAGGGTACAATAAAAGTTAATACTTCTCCGGGAGAAAAAGACCAATTTGTAGCATATTGATAAAAATCGGATTCGTTTGTTCTTGGGTTTACTCCTTTTTGAATATCCGTAATACTTTCGGTGCCCCTTGTTGAATAAGGATTGTATTCATATATTTGAGTTAAACTATCCGATTGTATTGCAATAGCAATAATTAATGCGGAAACAAATACTAATCCGCTCTTAAAAAACTGCTTAAAGTCGGTCATGTTCTTTTGCACTAACGAACGAATTAAAAAGTAAAGGTAATAAACCATTAATGCAAATAACATATAAAATATTATTTGAACGTGCCATCCTTGTACGGAAAGTTGTAAGGCAATAATTAAAATTGCAAAATCTCTTAGTTTAATCTCTTCCCTAAATTTCAACACTAATAATAAGACCAATGGGAAAAATGCAAGACTAAGTAATTTAGTAACATGCCCTATAAATAAGAATAAAATTATACCTGTGCTAAATGAGGTTGTAATTGCGGAATACAGACTTAATAAAGTGTTTTTTGTTAAATATTTTATCAAAGAAAAAGTAGTAAACGCAAGTATAATTAGATAAAAACTCCACATAGTATATTCCGAACTAAAAGGAGCCGAAAAAACTGTTCTAATTGCATGTATGCCAACATAAATTAAGTTAAACCATCTATATTCGGTAGCTAAGGCATAAGCCGGCATTCCGCAAAAGATGTACGGGAACCATAATGTATAACCTTCTCTTTCTTGGTGTACATATGGTTTTAAACTGCTTGTAGTTAAAATATCGCCCGATTGGAACGTCATCCCACCGAAATACATAGGAGAGTAATAAATTAAAAATATCAACACAATAATAACAAAACTTAAAATTGTTTGATATTTTAACGGAATATACTTACTTAAATCAAAAGAAAGTGATTCCGTTTCGTTTTTTACTGTTTTTTTTACCTGTTTAGACATAAATGCCTCTTTTACTTAAACTTATTATTTTCAAAACATTAAAAATAATAAATAATTATATTATAATCTAAAAAATGATTCGGATTAATAAGTTTTAGAAAAATAATTCTCCTTACAATTGTGCTTTAAATCACCATCGGTTGACATAAGATAAAAAAAAGTGTATTTTGTTAACAGTTTATAATTAATTTACTTAACTTAAAGTGAGGAGCACTATAATGAGGAAACTTATTCTCTTTTCATTATTGTTTTTTTTGAGCACTACATATTTCGCCGATTGGCAGAAAATTAACGGATTGAATTTTTCAAACATCAATTGCATAGTAGAATTAAACGGAAATGTTTATTTAGGAAATGAGTCAGGGGTTTATAAATCAACTGACGGCGGACTTAGTTTTATTAGCATTAACAACGGGATTGAAAATATTTCCGTAAAAAGCATTACTACTTTGGGAGAAACAATTTTTATAGGGACAAAAGAAAACGGGGTTTTTTACTCACCAAACGCAGGAGCCACATGGCTTGAAGCAAATGCCGGTCTTACTTCCTTTGAAGTTCTTGATATTATTTCTGTTGACGAAAAATTATTTGTTAGCATTAAAAATACCGGCGTTTTTAAATCGGAAAACAACGGATTATTATGGGTTCAGTGCAATACCGGATTAATTAATAAAAACGTCAATAGTTTTTTTCATACCGGAAATAATATTTACTGCGTTACTGAAAATAGCGGAGTTTATGTTAGCGATAAAACCAATATTCTATGGCAATCTATTAACTTCGGACTACCTGCAGATTTTTCAATTGTTGATATAACCAAAGCAGGAGACAATTTAATAATTTCTACTAAAGCAGGAGTCTTTTATTCACCAAACGGCGGACAGTTCTGGATAGCTGCTAATAACGGAATTAACGAGAACAACATTACTAAGCTACTAACTTTAGGTGGTAATGTGTTCATTGGGTCCGGATCAGGTAAAATCTATAGATCTACCGATAACGGAGAAAATTGGTCTTTAATATATTCTACAATTAATACTGCCGTAAAAGATATCAAGTATTTTTTTGAGAAACTTTATGTCTGTTTTGAAGAACACGGCGTTTATAGCTCCTCTGACTTAGGAAACACCTGGACAACAAGTTTGCTTGTTTCAGCCGATATAAGTAATACACAAGTAAGAGGAATTTTATGTCTCGGCTCTAATATTTTTATATCATCTTACGGCGGTAAGATGTATTATTCTACCGATGACGGTTCAACTTGGACTGATATAACCGGTTCGCTAATTTGCGGAAATGCTTATGACATGGTTGAAACAGAAGAATATGTTTTTGTTACTACTGATAACGGATTGTATAGAACCCCAAAAGATACTATTAATTGGATACCGGTAAATAACGGTATTCCGGTTCTTGCATGCGGTTCAATTATTTATCAAGACGATAAACTTTATTTAGGAACAAAATATGGCGGTATGTTTACATCAACAAATTTTGGAGAATCTTGGGATTATATAGGTTTAAGCGGATTAATTGTGCTTACAATTGTAAAATACGAAAACTATATTTTTGCGGGCACTCATGAAAATGAAATTTGTTATTCAACTAATGAAGGTGCTACTTGGCAAAAAACCGGTAATTTCGTAGGACGCGTTAACAGAGTTTTAGTTAAAAACGGGTATTTATTTGCCGGCACCTATTATGACGGAATACATAGATGCGTTATTGGTGAATTTAACTGGACAAAACTTGGTAATAATCCTACCTTTTTCCCTTATACTTTAAATATGATTAATTATAACGAATACATCATGGTAGGAACATTAGATTACGGTATATTAATTTCGAACGATAACGGTAATTCATTCTATCAGCTTAACAACGGATTTCCCTTTAGTACAAGCGTATATGCTTTAAACTTCAATAATAATTACTTATATTCCGGTACTCCTAACGGTTTTTATCGTCAACCTGTGGTTGCTAATTTGATGGCGATTACCGAAGTAGAGGAAGAAAATAATAACGAAGTTATTCCTTCTGCTTACGCTCTACACCAAAATTTCCCTAATCCGTTTAATCCTTCTACAACCATTTCATTCAGCATTCCTAATGCGGAATTTGTTACATTAAAAATATATGATTCGGTTGGTAAAGAAGTGGAAACGTTGGTTAACGAAAATTTACAGGCAGGCAGTTACAAAAAACAATTTAATGCAACAAACTTGGCAAGCGGTGTTTATTTTTACAGATTACAAGCCGGCAGCTATTACCAAACCAACAAAATGATTTTAATAAAATAAAATTTAAGTACTATTAAAATTAAACCTCCTTTCTTTATTATATTTCATAAAGTTAGGAGGTTTTTTAATACTTATATAAATTAGTTAATATTTTTAATCTCTAAACAATAAACTTTATTTCAGCATCTTAATAACTTCTGCAATTTGCAAATACAATCCGTCCGGATTTGTCTCATCAGTATTAAAAAATATTACAATAGTACTTCCTGTAGTTTTATCGTGCATCATAACACTTGTGTAACCGGGAACAGAACCGTTGTGACCCCAAAAGTTATTATCCCCAAAATTAGCTACCCCATAACCGTACTGAAAATTAATTCCCAAATTAGGGATTTGATAACCCGTTAATCTTTTTGTCTGTAACGAATCACTAATCAGTCCCCCTTTTATTACTAACTCAACCCATTTTTTAACATCATAAATATCTGAAATTGCCGCACCGGCAGCCCATCCCCAACTAATAGAAAACATCTCGGAGACATTTACTAATTCTTCCCCCGTTAAATAGTTCCAACCGTTAATAAAATTAATAGGCATTTTGTTATCGTTTGGGAATGAAGTATTGGTAAAACCATATTTATTATAGATCCTTGTTTTTAAATTTTCTTCTAAACTTTTTCCCGTAAGCATTTCAATTATTCTACCTATCATAATGGTATTTGTATTGCTGTAGTAAAAGTTTGTACCCGGAGTAAAATAATAACTTTGAGGAGCAGCAACTTGGATTAATTCTTCGGGAGTTCTTGTAGCCAAAGGATTATTCAATATTTCTTCCCAAAAAGCTTCACTTTCGGTATAATTATAAATACCGCTTGTCATATTGCAAAGCTGATGAATAGTAACTTCGTTGGCTCTTGGGAAATCGGGAAAATATTTACTTAACTTATCATAAAGACTAAGCTTCCCTTCGTCTACTAATTGTAATAAAACCGTTATAACCATCGATTTAGTGTTACTTCCTATTCTAAACTTATAATCTAATTTCATAGGAGTCTTTAAGGATGGGTCATCAAAACCTTTGGCTTTTAAGTAAGTATAATTTTTACTTGGAACCCAAACTCCTACAACCATCCCCGGTAAATCAGTTTTTGCTAAAATAGTATCGCATAAATTATCAATAGTTGCCGTAACAAATTCATTTTCATTATTTATCGGTTGAGTTGAATTATCATCATTACAACCAAAAGCAACAATAAATAAAAACAATATAAATAGTAATTGTAATTTTAGTTTATTCATAAATACCCCTTATTATTAGCAAATCAGTTAATTTAATTATTTAAAAATTCATTTACGGTTTTTAGATACTCCTCTTCTCGTTCTAAATGATGCATATGCGAAGCGTGACTAAATATTACAAATTTTGAGTTTTTAACCTTTGAAGAGTAATATTCGGTTGTTTTGGGAGTTGCTTCGTCAAACTCGCCACAAGTAAATAAAACAGGAACATCTATCAATCCTAATTTATCTGTATAATCAGCATTCTTTAAAGTACCGAAAATTGAAAATTCACTGGCACCCCACATAAAAGAATAGACATCTAATCCCATTTTCTCAAAAGTACGATTCATGCATTCCGGAAAAGGGTTAATTCTACACACATGTAATCCGTAAAATTTATTCATTACTTCTTGATATTGTGTATTTGTATAATCACCTTTTGCTTCACACTCAAAAATAATATTTTTTTCTTTTTCCGGTAAATCGTTTACCATATTTCTTACATCTTCGGCAAACATTTTAGCATTTAAAAACGGTCCTGAAAAAATCAAACTCTCAATTTTTATTTCAGATTGGTTTAAATAAAAATGTAAGGCAAGCATACTCCCCCAAGATTGCCCGAGAAGATGTACTTGTTTAATTTGTAAATAATTTAGTAATGCGGAAATTTCGGATGAGAATCTTTCGATATTCCATAAAGTTGTATCATTAGGTCTATCAGATAAACCGCAACCAAGTTGGTCATAAAAAAGAACTAGTCTATCCGTACCAAGTTTTTCTAAATTTTCCAAATAATCGTGAGGGGCACCGGGTCCTCCGTGAATTATTAATATAGGTAATTTACCGGTATCAGTGCCTAAAACCTTATACCATATTTTACCTCCCTTAACTTCAACAAATCCTTCTTTCATGTTTTCTCCGTTATTAATTCCGAATAAACTAAATACAATACAAAAATAAAAAAATAAAAATTTCTTACACATATAATTTCTAAAATAATACTGAATTCAATAACTAAAATTAACTAATGTTCATAATATTTACTATTAAAATAATTTCTGTAATTTAGATCACAATAATAAATAATTTCTTGAGTTTTTAGAATATATTTACTTAATTTAATAGTTTGTTTTATTTCTGTTAAATACGATGCCTTTTAAAAAATTACTATTAATACTTACCGCTTTACTTATTAATGCACAAATTAAAGCCCAAGACATCCGCTTTGATTCACTAATTACCGCCGGAGTTGAGCAAATTTACAACCTCCGATATTCAGCGGCTGAATCTACATTTAAAATAGTCATAAAAGATTATCCTAAAAGTGCCGCCGGGTTGTTTTTTGATGCAATGATAGTTTGGTGGAAAATAATGCCGGATTTAATGAACGAACGCTACGATGACATACTAATTGATAAACTTGATAATACAATTGATTATTGTGACGAGTTATTAGAAAAGAATCCTAAAAATGCGGAAGCTTTATTTTTAAAAGGTGGAGCTTTAGGTTTTAGAGGACGCTTATACATCTACCGTGAAAGCTGGTTAAAGGCAGCATTAGACGGAAAAGATGCATTACCGTTAATTAACGAAGCTTACAAAAACGACCCTAATAACGTTGATGTACAACTTGGTTTTGGTATATATAACTACTATATAGATTTTATCCCACAAAAATACCCCGTAGTAAAACCGATTGTCTCATTATTTCCCAAGGGGGATAGAAAAAAAGGTTTAAAACAACTGCAATACGTTGCAGATAAAGGGAAATATGCAAATTACGAAACACAATATTTTTTGGCTTCCATATATTTTCAATATGAAAAGAATAATAATAAAGCATTAGAAATAATCGATAATTTATTAAACAAATTTCCGAATAATCCAGCTTTCGAAAAGTACAAGGGTAAAATATTAGTAGGAATGAAAAATTACCGAGAAGCGGAAAAACACTATAAAAGTATGTTGGAAAAATGTAATAAAGGTTTAACAGGTTATACTAAACGTACAAAACGAGAGGCTTTTTACCATTTAGGATTCTTAAGCCATATTAGTAAAGATTTTAATACTGCAATATCCTTACTTGAAGAAAGCAAAAAAATTTCATTTGAAATTGATAAAAACAAAGATACCAATTTCAAAGTAAATACTCTTTTATATCTTGGAATGTGTTACGATGCCGTAGGTGAAAGGAAAAAAGCGACAGATCTTTATGAAATGGTTTTAGATTGCGACGACTTTTCAAACAGCCAAAATAATGCAGAAAAATATTTAAAATCTCCGTTTAAAAATTAAAACCATATAATTTTGTTAGAGTTTTTTGTTTAACAGGGGGCAATAACACATCTAATTTAAATGCTATTGCTCAAAAACTTGTTATAGATATTTTATTGTAGTGATTATAAGAAGAATTTTACTTTTCGAAAGCAGTCTAAAATCCTTTTTTAACCTCAATAGTAAATACAGTACCTTCATCCTCTTGCGAGGTTGCCCGAATCTTTCCCCCCATGTGTTCTATGTATTCTTTACATAGGATTAATCCTAAACCGGTACTCGGTTCGTCCAGGGTCCCTTTTTTGGATATCTTTGAATCAATCTTGAATAATTTACTTAAATCTTCTTCTTTTATGCCAATTCCGTAATCTTTAATAGAAATTTGTATTATCCCCGCTTGTGTCTCTTTAGCAATTATATATATCTTCCCTCCTATATAACTAAACTTTATTGCGTTCGTCAAAAGATTTCGTATTGTAGAATTAAACATTGAAAAATCTACATTAACAATAATGTCACTAGGTATATCAACAATAATTGATTGTTTTTTAACTTCAAGATTTGAATCCAACAATCCTACTATTTCGTTAATCAAATGAAGTAGGGGCAATGAAGTAAATACAGGTTTTATCATGCCCCTTTTTAATCTTGACCATTGTAACAAATTTTCAAGCAAATCATAAAGTTTTTTTGTTGAATTACTTAATTGCCCTATTAATACTATAGTTTCTTCAGTTGATAGTTCATTTTTGTTATCAACTAAAATCTCACTTATTCCTAATAATCCTTGAAAAGGACTTCTTAAGTCATGGGCTATTATTGAAAAGAATTTATCTTTATCTGCATTAGCTTGTCTAAGCTTATTTTCCATTTCTATTTGCTCGGTTAGATCTGTATGTGTTCCTATCATTCTAATCGGCTTGTTTTGTTCATTACGCTCAACAATCATTCCTCTATCTAATATCCACTTATATGTTCCGTCTTTACACAAAAGGCGATGAGTGTGGCTGTATATTTTAGTCTCATTAGATAGGTATTTATTTAGTTCGTTTCCAACTTTATCAAAATCATCAGGATGAATCATTTTTTTCCATTCATCCAGATGTCCGCTAAGTTCATTCCCGCTGAACCCCAGCATAGATTTCCATTGCGGAGAAAAATATACTTTGTTTGTTTCTAAGTTCCAATCCCAAACACCGTCTCCTGATCCTTCAAGTGCAAATTTCCAACGGTATTCGTTTTCTTCCGCTTTCTTTTTCGATTCTTCCAATTCTTTCTGAATTATCCAAAGCCCTGTCAAATCATGAAAATTAACCCATATGCCAACTACATGGTTATTAACAATAATTGGTACTAGATAGTATTTCAGAAATCGAGAGTCTCCCCTTCTACCCATGTACACACCTTCGGTGGATAAAACCCTCTTTTCTCTAATACAAATCGCAAAATCTTCCGCAAAACCAATGTCTTTAAGTGGCTTAAAATTTAGTAAATTTGTTTTTAACGTTTCTACAAGTGAATAAAAACCAAGTATTTTTATAATAATCGGATTTGCTTCTAATATTTCTCCTTCTATATCACAATATAATATTCCAATTTCGGTATTTTTAATCATACTCCGAATTTTTCTTTCACTTTCTTCAGCTTTCTCTTTAGCTAATTTAAGTTCCATTTCTTTTTGCTTTTTATCCGTAATATCAAGAATAATAGCAACAAAAACTTCTGAATTTTCATAATAAGATTTTTGAATTGTAACATAAACAGGATAAACCGAAAAATCTTTTCTTTGATGAACCGTCTCAAAAAATACAAATTCAGTAAGATCATTTTTTAACGGCTCTATTATTCTAAAAAACTCTTCCTCAGAAATTTCGGGCTTAATATCAATAGGAGTTAAGTTCCGTATCTCACCTAATGTGTATCCTAAATTTTTCAAAGCCCCTTTATTTGCATATATAAACTTTAATGTTTGAGAGTTAAAAAAGAATATTTCATTTAAAGAGTTTTGCAAAATATCTGTAAAACTTGATAAATCTTTATTAATCTTTTCTAATTTAAAATTGCTTAATCTCAATTCTTCGGTTATATGTTTTAATTCGAAATTTAAGTTATTTGAATACCTCTCGCTTTCTTCTGCTTCTTCTTTAGCTTTTATTAACTCCTGTTCATACTTTTTATTTTTTGTTATATCCCGCCAAATACAATGATAAATTAATTTTTCATTAACATTTAAAACCTGAGCCATTACAAAAACATCAATAACTTCTCCTTGTTTAGTTTTTTGTCTCGTTTCAAATTCATCTTTACCTTTTAATAATATTTTTTTTATATGGCTTATAGTTTGATCAGTGGTTTCGAAAGCTTCAATATCAAACACTCTAAGCTTTGCAAATTCTTCTCGTGAATATCCCAGTTGTTTGCAAACTTGATTGTTAAACTTAATAAAACCCGCCGTTTCTGTATCAATAATAACAACTCCGTCCTTACTATTTTCAAACAAAGACTGATAAAGAGCTTTAGATTCGCGTAATTTTCTTTCAATATTTTTAATTTCACTTAAATCTCTAAATTCCGTACTCCTAACGTATTTACCTTTATAAAATATTTTTTTGCCTTGAATCAGTAAAGGATATCGTTCTCCGTTTTTACGCAATCCGAATGCTTCATAGGGTGTTTCAAATTCAGCTATTATATTATTCATTACAAGGGTATGAGATTCCGGTGCTATAAGTAACGCCACTCCATCAGCTCCGATAAGTTCGCTTTCAGTATAACCGGACATTTCAGACAGTCCATAATTACAGTCTATTATTATTCCGTTTTCATGAATAGCGATACCTGATGAAGTTGCGTCATGAAGGGCTTTAAATCTTTCTTTTGTATAAATATTTTCTTCTTCTATCTTTTTGCGTTCGGTAATATCATGTATAACTGAAACCAAATAATGTTTACCGTTTATAAATAAGTTACCAACATAAACATCAACATCCTTTATATCGCCATTTTTAGTTTTATGCTTAAAATTAAAATGATTTTGAATTTCGTTTATTGCTTTCTGCATATTCGGTTGTATCAATTCTTCTTCAATTATGTCAATATCTTTTATTCCCAACCGGGTGATTTCATTAAATGAGTATCCGTAAAAATTGCAAGCTGATTTGTTAGCATTAACAATTTTTCCGTTTTCGGAATCTACAATTAACATAACCGAATAATTATCAACAAACAAGGTCTCAAAAAGGGAATTATTTAGACTGTTTCTTTCAGCTTTTAATTCACTAATTAACTTTTCTTGTTCATTTACTTTTTTTAGCAATTCCTCATAAGTCGGTTGATATGAGTTCATAATACCAAAACCAAAAATAATTTAAAAGTTAGATTTTATATTTTTATTACTTTAATTTAAATTATTAATAATATAATTAAAATTAACATACTTAAAAAGAAATATTATGTAATATTAAATGAATATTTTTATAAAAAAATACAAAAAGAAATTTTATGTAGTATTCTCAAGACATAAGAATTATAAGAGGATGAACTTGAAGAGTTTAACAAGGCGTGTAAAATTTTGTTTCATCAAGGAATTAAAGTTCTTGTAAAATTAAATTTTTACCTGATTTGAGTTATCCATATTTTAGTAGAGGCGACGTTTTATAAAAATGTTGTAGAAATTCCTATTCTATGCAATCCGCCAATTTCACCGTAAGACGAGAATGCATAATCAAATTTATATTCGCTTATAATTAAACCGAATCCCAAGCTGATACCTGCCAAACCGGTTGAAGAACCAATTTTAAGATCTTTTCTACGTTCGTTGTCATAACCAATACGTAATTTTAATGGTTTGCTTATTTTAATTTCGGCACCTACAACAAATTGTTTAAATCTTTCGGAAAATGTATCGTATTTATCGGCAAGTCTATTAAAAGTAAGAGCAAAAGTAAAAGGAGTTTTATCCAATTCTTTCATTATTCCAAAACGTACATCAAGAGGTAAATCTTCTTTGGTATCGACATAAGAAGATAGCTGTTTTCCCAAATTAAGAACCGAGAAACCGAAACTCCATTTCTTTTCGGGAATCAAATATTGCAAACCCAAGTCGGCTGCTAATCCGGTTGAAGATTTATCATCAATTCCTGAATATATAAATTTAACATTAGCGCCATAATAAAAATTTTCATCTAAATTTCCTGCATAACCAACTAAAAAAGCTATATCACTTGCACCGAACTCACCTGTTCTATCACCGTATCTATTTGCTTTATCAAATGTTCCGTAATTAATATAAGTAATACCTGCAGAAAAACGTCCGTATCCCTCAATTAAAGTTGACCCTGATAAGCTTGCCGAATTAATATCCAATACATGTTTTAAAAACGAAAAGGAAACCGGATTATCAGACAAAGTAGCTATTCCGGCGGGATTGTAAAACATTACGTTTGGG
>JAEXOD010000049.1 GCA_023447335.1 Bacteroidota bacterium | reverse complement strand
GTATTAAATGATGCAACTTTTGAATAAGCTGAATAATTGTTTTCGCCCAATTTAGAACGAACTCTCCAATAATAACCTGTATTATTGTCAAGATCTCTAACTTCAACTTTTGGTTGTTCCAAATTACTAATAACGGTTACACTTTCCATTGAAGGATTATTCGAAATTTCCAATTCATAAGTCAATCCGCTATTTGGTGCAGGTAATACCCAGGAGATAACCGGAGCATTTGTGTTAATTACTACACCCCCTGCCGGTGATCCTGTTAATGGCATAAGCGGAGCATTTGAATCGTAAACAACGAAGTATTCAGAAGTTGACCATGCGGAGGGAGTTGATCCGTTAAAAGAGCGAACCCTCCAATATACCGTACTCCCTTCTGTTAATCCGGTTAATGTATAACTCGTATTTGTCAGACCTATGAATGTAGGTGTTCCGGTAAAGGTTCCGGTTGTATTTACTTCAAGTTGATAAGTTAATCCTAAACTTGAACCGTTTAAGTACCAAGAAAGTTGCTGATCGGTTGTATAAACCGTAGCTCCTCCGATTGGCCAAGACGCAACAGGCACCAAAGAACCGCCCGTACCAATTACTTCAAAGCTTTCTGTAACTGACCATACCGAATATGTAGTACCGTCATAAGAACGGATTTTATAATAATAAGTTTGTCCTGCAACTAATGCAGGCAAATTGTAATAAGTGTTTGTTATACTTGCGAAAGTCGGTGTACCTGTAAATGTACCGGTCGTATTAAACTCAATTTCAAAACTCAAACCTGTTGAAGGTCCGTCTAAGTACCAATAAAGTGTGGGTTCAAGTGTATAAACCGTTTCACCTGTTACAGGATAAGAAGGAATAGGTGCGGTTGCCGTAACGTTGGAATACACTTCAAATGACTCTGTTGAAGACCAATTGGAGTATGTTGTTCCGTTATATGAACGAACTTTCCAATAATAAACTAAACCCGGAGTTAAACCGTTTAGTGTCAAATACTGATTGGTTAATCCTGTTGCTGTAGGCGTACCGGTAAAAATGCCTGTCGTATTATATTCTACATCATAGGTTAATCCTTGAGCATACTCGTTTAGATACCAATATAAAGTAGGGCTAACCGTATAGACAAAGTTACCGCCTATTGGCCAAGAAGGAACAGGTTCTGCCGGAGTTAAATTACCGTAAACACTAAATGATTCGACCGGAGACCAATCAGAAACTTGAGATAAGTGACGAGAGCGTACTTTCCAGTAATATGTTTCCCCTTGTACAAGACCTGTCAAGTTATAGTATAAATCTGTGATTCCGGAAACAGTAGGTGTACCTGTAAAAGCACCCGTTGTATTAAATTCTAATTCGTATGTTAGTCCGCTTCCTGCTCCTAACAAATACCAATACAATGTCTGCGAACTATTATAAATTGTAGTACTACCGATTGGATATGACGGATAAGGTTGTAACGCTACAAAACCGGGTGTTTGAATTGTAAAACTTTCAATATTTGAGTAATGAGAAACAACCGTCATGGATGTTTTAGATGTTACTCTCCAATAAAATACCGTATTGCCGGGATACCCAGTAAACGAAATATTAATAGTAGTGGAAGTAAGATTTTGAAAAACCATAAAAGGAGAAGTCATATCGCTATGCAAAGAAATCTCAAGGTCATAAATTGTTCCAGGTGCGTATTGATTTAAGTACCAAGAAAAAAGTTGCGGATTATTATATACACCTGCACCACCTATCGGCCAACCTAACACCGGAATAATTTCCGGAACCGTAGTAAAGGAGTATGTTGTAGAATAATCGCTCTGTCCGTATGAATCGGTAGCAAAAACTCTAAAATAGTATGTTGTCGAATTATCTAAGACATAGTTAGGGGGTGAGAAAAAATATCCCTCCCAAGCTATGCCGGATATTGTAATTAATCCTGTAGTAAAATTAGCATCGGTTGCAACTTGCAAAGTATAAGTAACAGGTGATGCACCGATAACAGATCCCCAGTCAAAAAATGGTACTATTGATGCATTTATAGTTCCGTTACCCGGTAACAAAAGGTCCGGAGCAGCTAATTTAGTTTTAAAAGAATAAATTAATGAAAATTCACTTTCACCGTTAACGTTTACCGCTTTTACTCTCCAATAATAATCGGTAAAATTAGCTAATCCCGCAACAACTAAATTTGTATTAGTAACCCCGGTAAATGTTTGAAGATTTACACTAAAAGCATTGTCTTCGGCAACTTCAACAGTATAGCTTGTTGCTCCTGTTACAGCGCCCCATTGTAAGTTTGGAGCCGTTAAATTATGAACAGATAAATCACCGGGAGACGTTAAAACCGGAGTTGCTAAAATTGTGGTAAATGTACCGGTTGAAGGTACTCCGCTTCCGAATCCATTTTGTGCGGTAACTCGCCAATAATATTGGGTATAGTTTGCTAAACCGCTTACTAAAACAGTAGTTCCCCCAACATTGTTATCTAAAAAGATAATATTAGAAAACCCTGCATCATCAGCTAATTCAAATAAGTAATTATCTGTATTAGTTGCAGCATTCCAGCTAAAATTTACCGAAACCGGATTATTGTAAGAATTATTGGTTGGATTAACTAATGTTACGGTTCCGGGAAGGAAATATGTTGTTAACGTAAAAGTTGAACCATAACCGCCGAGATTACTTTTTACATGCCAATAATATTGAGTTCCGGTTTGAAGAGCTACAGGAAAAGTTGTAACATTTCCAACATTTTGATTGAATACTAAATTAGTAAAAGCAACATCTGTAGCAACTTGAAGTCGATAAGAAGTTGCGCCGGGTTCAGCATCCCAAGTAAAGTCGGGAGTAAGCACAACATCCGTTGATCCGTCTGCCGGGCTAATTAAAACCGGTTGACCATAATTGCTTGTTACCACAAAAAAAACAAGCAAAAATAGTAGTTTTATTGTCTTCATTTTCCACCTATTTATATTTAATTTTTAACAAAAGACATCATGTCTTATTAATTTCCTAAAAGCAATATACTAATTTTCATAATTCCAGTCAAGTTATTTCCGAAAAGTTAATATTAATTTTTCATTTAATATTTTGTAAAATCTTAAAAATTCCCCCCAATAGCCTTATTTATAGTGATTTTGAACACAAATTCATTTATAATTTTTCATTATATTTCCTCATAAAAAAAACACAATTGAGGATAAAGTGAAGAAGCTGATAATTTTAATTTTTGTTTATATGTCGCAAATTACTGCCCAACAAAACCCATGGCAGCAATTTACAACATCAAACTCTGTAAATGCTATGGCAAAGGGGATGGGTAAACTTTGGGTTGCTACTGAAGGCGGTCTTTATTGGTGCGGCACCGATTATCAATTTGAAGTAATTAATAATTTAAATTCCACGTTACCGGTTAATGTATTTCACGACATAGCTATTGATAATTCTTCAAATACTATTTGGTTAACAGCAAATGGCTATGGCATCATTAAATATCAAAATGGTGAATGTCAATTTTATAACTCTTCTAATTCAAGTCTTCCTCCAAACATCACATCATTATTTTGTGTGGCGAACGGAGATATTTGGGTTGGATGTGTACCGGGAATAATGAAATTTGACGGATACAATTGGACTTATTACTCATCCTCTAATTCTTTACTACCGACCGGGGAGATTGTTAGCGTACAAAGCGATTCAGACGGAAATACTTATATCCTTGCTAAAAACGGATTAGTAAAAATTCAAGACAATAACTGGGAAGTAATATCTAATTACGACATGTATACAAACCCTGCTCGTTCGTTATCCATTAGTGCGAATAACGATGTATATGTTTTAACAACTAATAATATACAGTTAATAAAAAACGACACTACTATAACCTATTTAAATCCACAACTTACCGATTTGAGGAATTCAACTATTGATGAATCCGGCGGGCTTTGGTTTACACATAGTACCGGAATTTGTGAATATAAGAACAACCAGTTCAATGTAATTACTCCGAATAATTCAAGTTTACCGGATAGAGGATATTATGAGATACTTGAATATAACAACGTCATCTGGTTTGCAGGCGTTAAAGATTTGTATTACCCTGATGGTTTATATACTGCATATCAAAACATGTATTCAAAATTTGATATTTCAAATTCTAAAATTAAATCCGGAGTAATTAAAGATATTAAATTAGACCCGGACGGAGCAGTTTGGTTTGCCACCGGACAAGGACTAACACGACTTCATGCAGATTGGACAACTTTTACATCCGCCGGTTCTTTCTTGCCTCACGATTATGTCTATTGTCTTGCTTTTGAAAGCTCTGGTGATCAAAATTGGTTTGGAACACACGGCGGTCTCGCACTTAATTCTTTTAGTATGTGGTATGGTTATACTCAAGCCAATTCTTTATTACCAAATAACGTTGTTAAAGCTATTGACATTGACCCTAACGATAATAAATATATAGGTACGGGTTCGGGTAAATTCCTTCGCATTTTAGAAGAAGGAAATATTTGGAATATATTTGACGTTCCGGGACTGCCTTCTATAAATGCGGTAAAATTTATTTCCGATTCTGTAATATTAGTAGGCACAGAAAATGGATTATACAAATTTGACGGAAATAATTTTAGTTTTGTTAATATGAATGCAAAATCTGCTACAACGATTTACGAAATATACAAAGACAACCAAAACAATATTTATGTAGGGACTTATTCATCGGGATTTTATAAGTACGACGGAACAAATTGGCAAAACATAACACAATATGATTCACAATTACCACATAATACTGTTTATGCATTTTTACAAACAGACAGTTTATTGTGGGTGGGAACAGCCGGCGGTTTAGTATCTATAAAAGATACTACTTGGACTATCTATAAAACACATAACTCAGGCTTACCGGAGGACTGTATTCTTTCGTTAGAAAAGGATTCTCAAAATCAACTATTTATAGGAACGACAAACGGGCTTGCAATTTATAATCCAAACCTACAAGTTCCGGTAGAATTAACCACCTTTACGGCTGAGAAAAACACAGATAATACAATAAGTCTAAATTGGATTACTGCAACAGAGTTAAACAATTCCGGATTTGAAATTCAAAGGATGGACATTAATAGCACATGGAAAACATTAACATTTATCAAAGGAAGTGGCACAACAACTACTATTAATAATTATTCATTCCACGATAAAAACCCTGCCAATACGGTTTTGAAATATCGTCTTAAACAAATTGATTTTGACGGTTCTTTTGAATATTCAAAAATAGTTGATGTTGATAATTCGCTTGTTCCTCAATTTTTTGAACTATCTCAAAATTTCCCAAATCCTTTCAATCCAAATACTAATATAAAATTTTCACTTCCTCAAAAAGGATTAACATCTATAAAAATTTATAATATATTGGGTAAAGAGATTGCAACAATTGTAAATGAAGAATTAAATGCAGGAACATATCAAAAAAGTTGGGATGCTTCGAGTTTTGTTTCGGGAATTTATTTCTTAAGAATAAACTCAGGGAATTTTACAAAAACTATTAAAATGAATCTGATAAAGTAGCAACAAAAAAAAGCCCGTCTTCGCAGCGGGCTTTTAACTAAAGTTATACAATGTTAATATAAATATTTACTTCGCCTTGTAGAAACGGCATATCCTTCATCTAACTTAAATTGGGCAAACAAGTTTTGTAGCTCATTTGTTAGTTTATTTAAGTCTTCGGCAGCATGAGCAATATGTTGAATACCGTCCGAAGCTTCTCGCGTAACGTTGTTAATTGATTCAATACTTTTACTAATTTCTTCAACCGTAGCAGATTGTTCTTCGCCGGCTGCTGCAACTTGATCAACAATATCTGAAACTTTACGAGCACCGCCTACAATTTCTTTAAGTACATTACCGGCTAAATTAGCTTTTTCTTTACCTTTTTCTACTTCATCAGTTCCCTGTTTAATGGATTCAACGGCATCTACAGTATCATGTTGAATTTCTTTAATCATTGTAGCTATCTCTTTTGTAGCTTTTGTTGTTCTTTCAGCCAATTTCCTAACTTCGTCGGCTACAACGGCAAAACCTCTACCTTGCTCGCCGGCGCGGGCTGCTTCTATTGCAGCATTTAACGCCAACAAATTGGTTTGATCTGCAATATCATTAATTACTTGAACAATATCTCCAATTTTATCACTATTTTTACCTAAAGCATAAACCGTTTCAGCAGATTTTTTAACAACTGCCGAAATTTTATTCATACCGCTAATTGTTTCATCAACAACTTTTCCTCCTTTTACTGCATTCTCTCCCGATTCTCTGGCGGTTGAAGCAGCAAATGAAGTATTTTTTGTATTCTCAAATATTGTTCTCGTCATTTCTTCAACTGCCGAAGCTACATCTGTAGTTTGGGCGCTTTGCTCCATAGCCCCTGCAGCAATTTCTTCGGTAGAGGCTGAAATTTGTGAAGATGCTTGTGCAGTTGATTCAATTGCAGATTTAATTTTTTGCATCATCTCTTTAATGTTTTCAACTGCTTTATTAAACCCTAAGAAAAGTTTTCCGATTTCATCATTGCTTTCAACATTTAAACCGACTGTCAAATCTCCTTCAGAAAATTTATTCATTTCCACTAATAACTTATCAACACTTTCTTTCAAATATTTTTTTTGCTTTTCGGATTCTGCAACTGCAATTTCGACTTTTTTCTCAATGCTATGTTTTTCTTCTTCAAGTTCGTTATTTATAGCGGCTATGTTACTTGCCATTTTGTTAAAAGCTGATCCGAGTTTGCCAATTTCGTCTTCCGAAATTCTATCAATTTTAACATTAATATTCCCTTCACCTATTTTTTTGGCTGCTTCAACTAACTTATTAATTTGTTCCAGAATAGGTTTTGCCGATATATTTGTTATAAAATACCCGATTAAAAGAATCCCCAAGCCCATTAAAAGACTAAAATACAAATTATTGTTAATCTTTTTATCATATTCCTTTAAGGAATAGACCATTACTATTTTACCGTAATTTTGCCCTTGGTAATTGATTATACAATCATTACGCAATGTACCGTTTTCTTGCCTTAATTCAACCATTTCACCGGTTTTTATCTCAAGTTTTTCCGGATTATATTGAATTATCGAAGAATTTGATTCATCCAAAATATCGATAAAAATCACATTATTATCTTTTTTTGCCCAATCAAATGCAGTTTGTACTAATTCAAAATTCGACTCTTTCAAACCGGCTCCGACCGAAAATGCTAACATTTCACTTAATGTTTTAATTTGAATGTTAACAGACTCGGAAGTTAAAGATTTTTGCTGTGTGGGATAATAATATGAAGTAAAAATTACTATAATAATTATCGGCAGCAACGCAGCTACCGATAATTTTATCTTAATTGACTTGTTATATAATTCTTTTATTTTCATAATTTTGTATTATTTTATTGTTAGAAGGACTTTTACAGTGCCGTTAACTTTATCACTTGCAATAAAACCTATCGCCCCTGTAGTAGCAGCAACTTTTTCTAAAATTTCATATTCACTTCCTAATGATTTAGGAGCTGTCCCTTCACCGGTTAATTGAGCTCTCATCCAAGTTTTCTTTAAATCATCGGGAGATTTCC
The DNA here is from genome assembly GCA_023447335.1 of Bacteroidota bacterium. Lineage (GTDB taxonomy): Bacteria > Bacteroidota > Ignavibacteria > Ignavibacteriales > Melioribacteraceae > JAEXOD01. The sequence continues at coordinate 1,205 of JAEXOD010000049.1, read as the reverse complement.
CTAGAAACGAGTAAAACTCACTTCGAGTTTTACCTTCGCTTTTAAGATCATACACAACTATTTTATCGCCGCTTTTCCATTTACTAGCTGATAAAGTATAAATTTCGGATAATTTCGCTTTAGAAATTTCCGATTCAGAAACAGATTTGTTGGCAATAACAGATACTTGTGCATTAATATTTGCACTAATCGTAATAAAAAATAAAACAGTTATAATAATAATTTTTTTCATAATTCAAGTTCCTCGTTATTAAAAGAATACACTAAAACCGGCCATTAGAACATCTAATGAATACTCCTTGTCCTCAACTTCCTGTCGGATATACTGTCCTTTGATAAGCACGGACGGCACCGGTGAGAACGTGAGACCGAAACTATACATAATTACTTTTTCTTCTGTCCTAACATCAAAATCATTATGTAAGTAGTTATACATAGCATAAACTTGCAAATCATCCATTACATTATATCCAAGCATAGCATACCAAAACATTTTATCCATTCCCTTTCCGATTAATGCGGTTTTTTCAACATGAGATTGAAGTTTTGTGGCTAAAGAACTATATTCATTTAATTGAAGAAGTTTAACAGTATTTGCCGGGTCTGAAGGGTTAGTCTGTATTTCCGTACTAAGCTGTTTTATCTTACCACCTGTATTTACCAATGCCTGTTGTACATTTGTTTTGTAGTTTTCTAAATATGTTTTTTGATCATCGCTTAAATCGTATTTTACACTAATCATTTCGCTTTCAAAAAATATTCCTTTGTAGTTAAATGAAAAATCAGCACCCATTCTTATTCTAGGTAAATCTCCGTTCAATTTATTTAAACTGATTCCGCTTAAATTAGCACCGTTAATAGGAGATTGATTAAAAATATAGTTCTTATTGTCTCTATCAACAGTACCCGATACACCAAATTTAAAATCACCTACTTTTATACCAATTCGTGTACCGAAGGTTTTAAACTTACTTGTATCTAATCCCGGTAAAACGATACCGTTTAGTTGTTGTGCAACATAACTTCTTTCAGCGTTACCTACATAACCGGCAAAATTTAATTGAACATCATCGGTTACGTTGGTTTTTCCATATATTTGAAAGAATGCTTGTTCCGGTAAAAAGTCCTCAACCGAAACGATATCAGAAGCATAAACTTCATAAACCATCGGACGGAACATATAAGGGAATAGCGGTGTTCGATTT
>JAEXOD010000030.1 GCA_023447335.1 Bacteroidota bacterium | reverse complement strand
CCCTAAATGTCTTGCTGCAACCGTAATGGATAAAAAAGTAAATATAAGATTAACAACTTGCCCTGAAGTAATGGAAAGAAGATTTTTTATTAGAGTTCTAGAAGTCGAATAGTTACTCATTTCCTTGCCAGAGTTAAAATCTCATTTTTACTTTTCCTACGATTAAAATTATAATTACTTAGAATTTGAATTATCGGAACAATTAGTAAAAGAATAATTAAAGCAATCCAAAATCCCGCCATCCTTGAAATCATTTGCATTATCGAGAATGAAACAATTACATTCATGAAAGAATACAAAATAAGATATTTCAATTCATGCGTCTCAAAATATCTAAACCACCAAAAGGTACATATTAGCCCTAATAAATACGGGACAATAAACATTCCGAAATAACCAAAATCCGCATGAATTTCTCGTAAATATGTTGCTTGATTTGTCCACATCGGGACATAATAACCTTTGGGATAAAAATTTGGATGTCTAATTACATCAAATTTCGAAATAAAGTTGTAAAAAGTCAAAAACGTATTTTCACCAATCATTAAGTTTTCATCTTCAGAAATTAAATATCTATTCAATGCAACAGGATTGGAGCTAAAGTATAGATACATAGAAGGTGAAATAAATAAAGAATTTTTAAATTTACTTAGTGATCTAGACGTAGCAGTATAAGTCTCAATCTGACCACGAAAAGTTTTAATAAGTGTTACTGCGGATACCGCAATAATTATAATTAATAAAGCACCAATGATTAGTCCTTTATAATTTCTCTTTTTTTCAATCTTAATTGTAAGCATGGAATAACGAGTGAAGAAAAAAGTAAGAAAAAATAAAAGAAAAGCAAATAAAATTCCGGTCCTTCCGACACTAGCAGTATCTTTTAGAATGACTGCAAACATTGGGATTATTGCGGCAAATGTTAATTTTTCTTTATGAGCAGTATAAACTGCTGCAAAAAATACTCCGACATAAGCAACTGTGTACAAATATGGAAGAGATCCTCCAAATTCGCCGGAAACACGCATACCGTAAATAACATTTGCATTAAGTAATACTTTAGTAATACTTCCAAACTTTGCAATCAATTCCATCCAATGATGATAAGCAGCATAAAGACCAATTAAACCAAAGATATAAATAGTTAATTTTAAAATTTGTCCGCCATCTTTGAAAAATACTAAGTTAACTTCTTTTTTTTCTGCAAAAACATCATTATTCTTATTAAAAACTTTTCTGGCGAGAAAAACAGTAGCAATTCCTAAAACAAATAGAAAAAATGTTATCAAAATCACAAACCAAGTAACCGGTCTTATATCCGGGTAATTCATTAATCTTAAATCGTAAAGGATAATATAAAATGCCCAGCTAAAAGCATATAACGTTAAATGATTAATCAGTTTTTTAAACAAGAAATGATTAAGAATAACAACTAAAATTAGAACAATAATTGTAACAAAAGTAATCATTAACTTTTAATGCCAAAGATTTTTTTGAATTTGAGATAAAATTTCTTTTCACTCTCAACTAATTGATTATTTGGAACATTCAAATTGCAAACATATTCAGCCCTGAAAGCAAATACAATTAGAATAAACAAAGTTACCATACTAATAGCCGCTACAATGAACACTCGTTTGGGTTCATACTTCACTTGCGGAGGTACGGCTTTATCTATAAATAATAAGGATGGTATACTTTTTTGTTCTTCAACTTTAGCTTGTTCATACATTGGTAAAATTACTTCAAGTATTTTGGATTGTATCTCGAGCTGTCTATAAAAACGAAGATATTTTATCATCATATCCGGTACATTCTTAAACGGGAAAAGAACATTTGAAGATGATGAAAGTGAAGAATTGTTTTTTAATTCATTTACTTTGTCTTTCAAAAGATTCATTTGGGTTTGCATCCCCATATATTGCGGACTGTTTACCCCGTATTGTTGCTTCAGCAAATAACTTTCAATCTCTTTTTCCATCAACTGTGCTTCTAAAGATGCAGCAGCCTTTACAGACACTTCTAATTGCTCCGGAACAGCAAAAATACCATATTTCTTTTGGAATCTATATAAACTATCTTCTGCTTCTTTTAAATCTGTTAAGTTTTTGTTATATCTTTGTTCGACAAAAACTCTATTATTTCTGGCAGCTTCAACATTAACATATATATTTAAGCTATCAACTAAACTTACAAAATAATTAGCCATTTCGGCTGCTTTTTCTGCATCTTTATTAACAACACTTATTTCAATAAACATAAATTCATTAGGTTCAAACAATATATCGTTTTTAAATGCTTTTATTGTTTTGTCCATATTATTATCTTCAATTTCATAATAATCAATTAGATTATATTTATTGATAACATTTGTTAATGCCGAACGTGAATTAAGCAACCCAAGCAACATATCTTCGGAAGAAGATGCGGTTCCGAACAATTTAGCACCCAAAGACTGAGATGATTTTCCGCCTAATAAACCCGTTAAGCCGCTTAAACCTAAATTACTTTCGGGGGGAATAGAAACAACAGCTACAGCTCTATATGTAACCGGTAACAAAAAAGCCAAACCGACTGCTAATCCGGTAAAAATTATTAAAATAGTAATAATAATTGCTTTCCATTTGTATAAAATATAAAGATAATCAGAAAAATGAACTTTCTTTTCGTTATTTTCAGACATATAAACCTAATCCTAATTCTATTTAGTTAATTGTATAATTAATAATGCAACAGTTGTTAATGTTCCTACTACACTACTAATAGCTAAAATTCTATCACTATAATAGGTAAAATCCCTTCTTAATTCTTTAGGAATCCAGATATAATCACCCGGTTCTATCTCGTATTTGGTCTCTTCTTCAATTAACGTCCAACCACGTGTTTTACCCTTAATTAAATAGATTTCTTCTCTAGCAGTTTTCCCTATACCGCCGGCAAGGTTTACATAATAATTAATGTCTTTCCCTTCATCAAATTTAATATATCCGGGTGAATTAACCTGACCGAATACATATATCAAATTTAATTTCTCCGGGATAAAAATATAATCACCGTCTTTAACCGTAAAATTACTTTCAACGGAATTAATATCATTCAATCTTTCAAAATCCAAAACAGCGTTACCGCGAGCAAACCTAAGTTTATTATCAGTCATAAACGAAACAGAATCTTCAGGAGAAATATTTGCCATACGCTGCATTAATAATTTTTCAAATTCTTCACTAAAAACAGGGCTTTTAAATACGTTAGCTCCTCTAATTAATTCAGCTCTATTTAAATCGGCTCTTTCTTTTAATCCGCCTGCCTTTTCCAGAACATCTTTTAATGTGGTTGTCCCTTTTGTGATTGGAATCCACCCCGGTTGGTTAACTTCTCCTGCAATGTAAAGTTTATAATCTTTACGATTAACTTCTTCAGCAATAACTACAACTCTATCGCCTCTTTGCAGAGTAGGATTTTCTTTAGTATCATAAAATAGTGTTTCCTCCTTATTCCCGTCATAACTTAGCCTAACTATTTTAAATTTATTAATATTTTCATAAGAATTACTCAAACCTTGTGAAAATAACAGTGCATCACTAAATCTATCCCCCTCAACAAATTGAAATTTAACCGAGTTATTAACGGCACCTAAAATAGATACAAAATCTTTTTCGTTATCGAAAGCGGGAAAAATTAATACATCTTCATGAGCAAGATATGGATTATATTTAAAGTCTCCGGTTAATCTGAATTTTGCTAAGTCAATTATAGATTCCGAACCGTTGTTTCTCTTTAGTTTAATATTTCTTGTCGGTAATTCCTCAAGACCCTGTAAAATTTCTTGCTGTTTTTCGTAATCCTTTACAAGAGCTAATTTTTCAGATTTAGCTTGATTAAATAATCTAGTTACAAATTGATCAACTCTTTCTCCGGGGGCAGCCGGAAATGTACCGGTAATTAAAAAATTACCTCCCACAGTAATACTCATTGCCATAGAAAGTTCGCTTAAGCTACTACTCTTTTTAGTATAACTTCCCTCATCTTGGGCACTTACACAAAAAGCAAAAATGAATAAAAGAACAAATATTTTCCTAATCATTCTAATCCTAAAATGTTACAATTAATAGTTTTTTCCGTACAAATTTTTGTAATAATCCATATATGAGCCAGAAATTATTCTTTCCCACCAATTTTTATTTTCTAAGTACCAATTTACAGTTTTTACTATAGCTTCTTCAAAAGTAAATTCGGGCTTCCAGCCAAGTTCTGTTTTTATTTTAGTTGCGTCTATAGCATACCTTCTATCATGACCTAATCTGTCTTTAACATATTCAATTAAATCTTCTGATTTACCAAGAATGCCTAAAATAAGTTTAATTATTTGAATATTTTGCATTTCGTTTTCGGCACCGATATTATAAACATGTCCGGGAGTACCCTTATCTAAAACTAATTGAATTGCTTTATTATGATCAATAACATAAATCCAGTCTCTAACATTTTTTCCGTCCCCGTAAACAGGCAGTTTTTTGCCGTTTAAGGCATTAATAATCATCAAAGGAATCAATTTTTCGGGGAACTGAAAAGGACCATAATTATTTGAGCAACGAGTAATAACAATAGGCATTCCGTAAGTATGATAAAATGACATTGCCATCATATCGGCACCTGCTTTACTACTTGAATAAGGGCTATTTGGTGAAATCGGAGTGTTTTCCGTAAAAAGACCTGTTTCACCTAAACTACCATATACTTCATCTGTAGAAATTTGCAAATATTTTTTTACATCATGTCTTCTTGAAGCTTCAAGTAAAACATTTGTCCCCATAACATTAGTACGATAGAACACTTCACTGCCAAGTATACTTCTATCTACATGACTTTCAGCAGCAAAGTTTACAACTTCATCTATTTTATATTTCGTAAAAACATATTCTACTAGTTCATTATTGGTAATATCACCTTTAATAAAAGTATAATTTTTCCTATTTTCAATCTCGGTCAAATTTTCTAAATTGCCCGCATAAGTTAACTTATCAAGATTGATAATTTCAATATCGTCTCTTTCGGTTAACATTGTTCTTATATAATTGCTTCCTATAAATCCGGCACCACCGGTAACTAATATAGTTCTCATTATTTCTCCTTAAAATGCAAAAAATCCAAAAAATAAACCCGTCTGAACAAAAAATGCATTCGAATTAAGTTTACTTGGTATATTAAAGAGTGTCTGATTGTTATCAATTTTCCATTCACCGGTTAAATCTGTTTGGTATCCGGCTCCTATTCTAAGTGCAATAAATCTATTTAGGGGAATGTCAACATTAATTGTCGGTGTAATTGTAAAAAAACTTTTGGTTATTTTTTTATATTCACTTTTTGAGTTTATGGCTTGAACATCTGACCATACATCTCCCCAAGTAAAATCCCCTTTATTTTTATAAATATCTATTTGAGTAGTTCCTCCTCCTAATATACATCCAATAGAAACTGCAACATCTTTAATATAAGGTAAAGTATATTCAACAGTAAAGCCCCCCATCCCTAATGTATAATCAACTTGGGTTCTATAACCGTTTATAATACCTTCAGTACTTGTTACACCTCCGTAACCCATTCCTCCAAAACGAATATTGTTCCAAAACATTATATAAGCGTATCCGGCACCACCCCAAGTAATCATACCTGATTTTGAGAATTCCTCTAATCCAAGTACTTTAACCTTAGAATTTAATTCATCAAAATTGGGCATTAACCAAGTAGCGGTAACACCTCCGGCAGCTCCAAACTTGCTTATATTTCCAACATATTCTTCCTCATCTTGAGCCAAAAGGTGTATATTAAATATTGTTATTACTAAAATGAGCAATATTTTTTTCATAATTAACCAAGTATTTTGAGATTAATATAGTAAGTTAGTAAATCTTTCAAAAAAATAAAACATAAAAATTTATAAAACAAGTGTTACATAATACACTGTTATTTATTTTTTTGAAATCAATTGTACGTTAACTTGTTAAGTACTTATAAGATAATTCGAGATTTAATATGTATTTGACAATATTTTGACTAAATTTCTTTGTTTTTAATCGGATTTTTTGCATTAATTATTACTGTCCAAGCAAATCTTCTAAAGTAAGGAATTGAAAAGATCAAATTATCAAGACCTTTGAAGAATTTTAATAAAACGTTGAAAAACGACTTACTCCTAAAAGGAACAGCTAACAAAGTAAAAACAGAGAAATATTCTATTTTAACATCCTTAAAGTATTTGCTTAGTAATTTCAAGTCATATACTTTTAAGGGATGTTCATCTTCAGTTCGCATTTTTGGTGTTAAAGCTCTATATAAATTAATTATCGGATTATGCCCCAAAGGTTCTATGAATATTGCATTTCCGGTGCTATTTAATATTCTCGCAATCTCACCGTATGAATCATCAAGATTTAGATGATGCAAAATTCCGGAACCGGCAACTATATCAAAAGTATTATCCTTAAAATCAGTTTTTTCAGCATTCATTACATAAAACTCTGCAGTCTTATTGTTTTGCTTTGCCCAATCCGTTGCTTTTTTAATACCTTCTTCCGATATATCAATTCCGGTTAAAATAGCCCCAAATTTAAGCCAGACTTCAGAATTACTCCCTGTTCCGCAACCATATTCCAAAAACTTTTTCCCTTTACAAATTGATGCGATTATGTTTTCAAATCTTTCTACTACAGGTTTATGCACGGAATAATATTTATCTAATTTATTTCTTAAATCTTCCTCTTGACCAAATCTTTCATCATGAAATTTTTTTTCTTTTAAAAGTCTATCTTCAATCATTCAAATTCCAATATTTTATACTTTAAATATAATAAATATTTTTAGTTTTTGTGGTGATTTTCTACCTTATATTCCACAATATCTCTGTTTACTGCTATCGCTAAATATTTTATCGTTTTGTTCTTTTTTATATATGGAAAATAGTATTCTTTCGTTTTTATCTGTTTTATGGCGGTGTCTAATATTTTTTCTACTTCTTTTCCTTCGTTTAAATACTTAAATTCTATTATATATATCTTATCTTCAAATTCTATTACCCCGTCTATTCGACCTTTTGATGTATTTCTCTCTATCGTTAAATTCACCCCTATTAATTCCATTATTAAATAAAACAATGAATGATAATACGATTCTGCTTTAACATGTAATTGAAATGGAATTTCGGCGAATATGCTTCTAATATAATTAAAAAACAGTTCTAAATCACATGTTTGCAATGCAATTCTTAGAGTATAATGTATATATCCAATATCATTTGGGGATCTTAGCGTAAACGTGGATGCTATATAAGCCAAAAACGCATCTTTTACTTCTTTATTTGGATAACTTAATGTATATAGATTATTAACAACATCAAATTCTTTTACGGTTAAATATCCTGTCTGGAATAATAGCAATTTATAATCAATAAACTCCAAGTCAAACGAATCAAAGAATATATCAATAGCTTTAACTTCTTTTACATCTTCAATTACCGTTTTACTTTCCTTAAACTTTTCAATTAAGAATCCGGGCGTTCCGGTACTAAACCAATAATTATTAAATTGTCCGTCCGAAAAAAAATTGAGAATTGAAAAAGGATTATATACTTTATTCTTTCCGTCCCAACTATACCCATTATACCATAATTTTATCTTTTCTTTTAATTCTTCTTTGGTTAGTTTTAATTTCTCTGATATCCATGGCAATCTATCATCAAAATAATCATCCACTTCTTTTTGCGTTAATCCGCATATCGTTGAAAACTTTTCGCTTAATGTTATATCTTTTAAGTTATTTAATCCCGAAAATACCGATACTTTACTAAATTTTGATACTCCGGTCAATAAACAAAATTTTATATATTGATCGTTATCTTTTATTGTTGAATAAAATTCTTTTAGTATTTCTCTATTCTCTTTTGCCTTTTCTAAATCTGTAATGTAATCAATTATAGGCTTATCATATTCATCTATCAAAATAACTACTTTATTTATTTTACTTAATTCTTGTATAATCTCATTAAAAGCTGATATTATCGACGTTCCTGTAATTTTTACATTATAACTCTCCCCGATTTTTACTAATTTATCTACAATTTCATTACTAAATACTTCTTTTGTTTGTCTGTAAGTAATTGATGAAAAACTAATCATTATTATTGGATATTCTTCCCATTCATGTTTATCATAAATATACAACCCTTTAAATAACTCTTTATTACCACAAAATATTTCTTTTAACGTTGAGACCAATAACGATTTCCCAAATCTTCGGGGACGTGAGATAAAATAATAATCTCCCATATCTATAAGATCTTTTATCTCTTTTGTCTTATCCACATAAAGAAGATTTTCCTCTCTTATCTTCTTAAATGTCTGTATCCCTATTGGTAATTGTTGCATATCTTCATCCGTTTCTTGTTTTTTTATTCTTCAATCTTATATTCCACAATATCTCTGTTTACTGCTATAGCTAAATATTTTATCGTTTTGTTCTTTTTTAAATATGGTAAATAGTATTCTTTCGTTTTTATCTGTTTTATGGCGGTGTCTAATATTTTTTCTATTTCTTTTCCTTCGTTTAAATACTTAAATTCTATTATATATATCTTATCTTCAAATTCTATTACCCCGTCTATTCGACCTTTTGACGTGCTTTGTTCACCTATAAAATTTATTCCAACCAACTCCATTATTAAATAAAATAATGAGTGATAGTAAGATTCTGTAGGAATATGAATTTGGTATGGAATACTTACAAACAAACTTTTCAATAATTTGAAAAATTTGGTAAAATCTCCTTTCATTAAATAAATTCTTAATGCCTTATTTATATAATCGATATCCCCTGCAGATTTATCTGTGAAAGTTGTTGTAATATATGCCAAAAATGAATCTTTAACTTCTTTATTTGGATATGCTATTGTATAAAAATTATTCATAGTATCTAAACATTTAATTGTCAAATATCCTGTTTGAAATAACAACACTCTAAAATCTATTGTTTCTATATCAAATGAATCAAAAAACAATCCGCCTGTTTCAAATTCGTTTACTTCCTCAATAACTGTCTTACTTTCCTTAAACTTTTCAATCAAGAATGTTGGTGTACCCGTACTAACCCAATAATTATTAAACTGTCCGTCTGCAAAAAAATTTAATATTGAGAAAGGATTATAAACCTTGTTTTCTCCGTCCCAACTATATCCGTTATACCATTGTCTAATTTTTTCTTTTAATTCTTCTTTTGTTAACTTAAGCTTTTCAGTTATCCATGGTAATCTATCGTCAAAATAATCATCAACTTCTTTTTGCGTTAATCCGCATATGGTCGAAAACTTTTCGCTTAATGTGATGTCTTTTATGTTATTTAAACCCGAAAATACCGATACTTTACTAAACTTTGATACTCCGGTCAATAAACAAAACTTTATGTATTGATCATGTGCCTTTAATACGCTATAAAAATCTCTTAATAAATTTCTGTTTCTATTCGATATTTCATTGTTTGTTATATTATCCAATATTGGTTTATCATATTCATCTATCAATATTACAACTTTATTTATCTCGCTTAATTTTACTATCAATTTCCTGAATGCATCTACATGATCAATCGGATTTAATATAACCACTTTGTAAGATTCTGCAATTATATCCAGCATGTTTTTAATACTCGAATTAAACATTTCTTCATCTTTTGATGAAATCACATTCGACATATCAAGTCTTATTACAGGATATTCTACCCAATCTATTTTATCATAAATATATAAACCTTCAAATAATTCCTTATTTCCTCTAAATATTTCTAATATTGTTGATAACAGTAACGATTTACCAAACCTTCTTGGGCGAGATATAAAAAAAAATTTTCCGCTACTTATCAATTCGTATATATCTTTTGTTTTATCCACATATAAAAGATCATTTTCTATTATATCTCTATATGTCTGTATTCCGATTGGCAATTGTTGCATTTTATTTTCCTTCAAAATTACATTTAAATATAACAAATTATTTAATAAGAATAAATTTTATTAAATTCAAAATCCGCTTTATAAATTTCACAGAAACTTTCTAAAATTAATAATTTTTAATTGCATTTTAGCCAAATTTATTTTATTATCAAGAAGGAATTTATTATTTAAATAAAATGTTAATTTGGTAAATAAATAGGTAAAGTTATGAAGCTTAAAACCTTAATTCCAAAGTCCGAAGCTCGAAAAATTGTTGTTCAAAGACGAAGCGAGCATACCGAGATTGAACTAAAGCTAAAAACCAAGCGCATTATTGAAAGGTTAAGCCAAACAGATGACTATGTATTTGCTAAAGCAATACACTGTTATATTGCCAGTAGACCCGGCGAAGTCGATACTCGAACACTAATTGACTATATGAATTCTAGCGGTAAAGTTGTAATTTTACCAAAACTTAATAAAGTTAAAAAGGAATTTAGAAGATGCCAGTTTATGGGTTGGGATCATATAACTAAAAATAGTGAAGGTTATTTTGAACCGGTTTACGGAATGGATGAGGATATGAGCGATATTGACCTTATTATTGTTCCTGCTTTAGCCGTATCTATAAGCGGACAAAGAATAGGTTACGGGGGTGGCTATTATGATAAATTGCTTAAACAAACATTTGCCCCTAAAGTTGTGCTTGCCTTTGAATTCCAAATATTTGATTATATTGAATCTACAAATCACGATACAAGAATTGATAAAATTATTACCGAACGAAGAATTATTAACATAAAGGATAGAATTACTACTTACTAAAATATGAATGATTTTAAAGATAAAAACGAATATAAAGATGCTGAAGATGCCGAGTTTATTGAAATCGATCAAAACAATACCAAAAGCCCAAGAATATTAAGGCGCTCTTCAACTAATAAAATACTATTTGGCGTATGTGGCGGTTTAGCTGAATATTATTTAGTTCATCCGCTAATTTTTCGACTTATATTCATAATTGGATTATTATATACAAATTATACAATCGTTGTATACGGTATATTAGCTTTTCTAATAAAACCGCCTAAAATTGATGAAATAAAACACCAAAAATTTAGCATTTTTATGGGATACTCCATTTTGTTATTCGGAGCTGTTTTATATATTGCAAACAAATCGGCTATTTTTAAATATTTTATCGGAACAATTGATTCAACAATTTATATAACTTTTCTTCTTGCATTTTTAGGTTTATATATTTTTCTTGAAGCAGGAAAATTTGCAAATAAAACTGCAACTTTTAATAGAAATAGACTGTACAAGTTAAATCAAAAAAAACTTATCGGCGGTGTTTGTATCGGTTTATCGAAATATTTACAAATTTCCGTTACTGCCATAAGAATTGTTTTTACAATCACTTTTGTTTTTACTCTTGGTTCATTTATTTTTGTTTATTTAGTGTTATTATTGACATTGCCTGATTACGGAGAGAATTAATATGACAATAGATGAAATTAAATTAATCGGACTCTCGTTTCTTTTAATTGCATTGCTATATATTTTAAACCTAAATTATCACTTAGGTTATGCTCTTCCTTTAATAAGTTCATTAGTATTTGGTTTATTGGCTGTATATTTGGTTTATAAGTCTTTTTCAACCGATAGAAGAAGTATTTTAATTTGGAACACAATAATTTTTTGTACATCCACACTAATTTTTATTACTCAATATTTTCGAGTTAATAATATTTCTCAGTTAATAATACCAAGTATCTTATTTTGCGGAGGTTTAGTATTTTTGATGTTATTTATCCAGAATAGTATTAATAGGTCCTTAATTTATGCCTCAATTACCTTTTTTGTTTTATTTGGTTTGAGTGTTTTTTTTAGAAACACTTTATTTATGAACAAAATTAATATTCTTTTAGAGCTACTATTAAGTTATAAGATTATTTTAATATTTTTATTATCTGCTTTTTTAATTTGGAATAAACAAATAAAATATTAATTACCCCAGAATAAAGGAGTGCCTTCCGTTTGTTTTTTGTTCTTTTTATGAATGACTATTTTAAACAAATCCGATGCTAATAATTGTGCATTCGATTTACCGTTTACCCACAAATACTTTCCGTTTCCCGAAATAATAAAAGTCATCAGTCTATTTGAGACTCCCGATTTTACCGATTGCAAACTATATTCCTCATCAGATTGTATTTTGGGTAAATTATCTATTTGTAATAATCCCTCATCTGATTTCAGAGATAAAAATAATCTTGCTGCAACAAATCCGCTTGTATCTTTCAGTTGAATAACTTTAAAATTTCCTTGGTTTGTAAAATCAATATAGGTTTGATAGTCTTTCATAAAATCAAAGGATTTTGAAGCTTTTTCTTCTGCGATTTCCAATCTGTTTTCCAAATCATTTATCGTAGCAGAGCTATTTGAACTAACAACTACTAAAAATATTAATAAAATTATACTAGCAGAAATAGATCCGAAAAATATAATTCTTTGCTTTTTAGTTAGTCCCTTTACATACCCGTTAAATTTAATATTATTAGTAGTTACACTCTCATTGATAGTTATAACCTGTTTGTCTTCTTTTTTACTTTCAGGTTTATCATCGGGTAAATTCGTTTCATTATTTAAATCATCTAAACTATTTGTAGAAAACTTTTCTTCACTTTTATTTTCTTCCTCGTTTTTAATTTGTATTTTAGATTCATCTGTTTCTTCTTCAATATTTTCCGTTATCTTTACACCGGATGAAATTAATAACAATTTAATATTCTCAAATAAATTATCCGGTGGATTTACAGGATTAAGACTTAAAGGAATTAGTGTAACTACGTTTTGAATAACTCCCAATGTATTAATTTCACTTTCTTTTAATTTACCTGCATGATAATAATCTAAAAACATATCATGATTTTTTCTTTCCAAACAACCCAATGTATAAGCAGAAATGAATTCGTATATAAGTGTATTTTCCGAAATATCTTTTGAATCATCTTGCAGCAATTTATCTCGTAAAGAAAAAATACTGTACATTATTTTAGAACGGATAGTTTCAACCGGTAGTTTTAAATTTGCTGCAATTTCATTTACTGCAAATCCGTCATAAAATGCAAGTTCAATAACTATTCGTTGCATATCGGTAAGTTTGAAATAAGCCGAATAAATATCTTCCGAAATACGAACAGCCGTTTCAAAATCTAATGCATCTACTTTATTACTTAAAGTGGGCAATACATATTTGTTTTCAAAATCATCATCATAATGTATATCAATTTGTTCGGCAGTTCTATTTCTTCTCATACTATCAACAGCTCTGTTCCTTGCAAGCATAATAATCCAAGCATAGGAATTATCCGTATCAAAAGGAAAAAACTTAGCCTTATTAAAAATAGTTACAAAAACTTGTTGTAAAATTTTCTCGGCATGTACTTGTTCAGAGCAGATTTTAAGTATTAAAGTAAATAAAACCTTAGAATATCTATTAAATAATTCTTCGAGCGCTAAAATGTTGTTCTTGGAAATCAGTTCGATTAGCTTAGTATCGCTATATTTTTTTAATTCCACTTTAATACCTAAATTTAGTCTTGTTTAAATTAACTCTAAACTATTAAAAAATCAACATTTAATATAAAAAATACGCTTATTTCAAAACTTATATTAAATAATAACTGTTTATAATATATTACAATTAAAAAATATCGTTAAAAAATATTATATTTAGGGTTAAAAAAAATTTAAAAGGGAAAAGATGACATCTCAAGAAATTAGACAAAGCTTTTTAGACTTTTTTGAAAAGAAACAACATAACATTGTTAAAAGCGCACCCGTAGTACCGTTTGATGATCCGACATTATTATTTACAAATGCAGGAATGAACCAATTTAAGGATGTATTTTTAGGTACAGGAAAACGTGATTATAAAAGAGCAGCCGATACCCAAAAATGTATAAGGGTTAGCGGTAAGCATAATGACTTGGAAGAAGTAGGTCACGATACATACCATCACACTTTTTTTGAAATGCTCGGCAATTGGTCGTTCGGTGATTATTATAAAGCAGAAGCCATTGAATGGGCTTGGGAATTATTAACTGAGGTTTGGAAACTACCAAAAGAAAGACTATGGGCTACTGTTTATAGAACAGATAATGAAGCTTTAGAATTATGGAAAACCAAAACTGATATAAACCCGACACATATTTTAAAGTTTGATGAAAAAGATAACTTTTGGGAAATGGGAGATACCGGTCCATGCGGTCCATGTAGTGAAATTCATATAAATGTAAGTGATGATTATGACAATCCAAAATGGGTAAATGCAGGTACTCCGGAATGTATTGAGATTTGGAATTTAGTATTTATTCAATATAACCGCGATTCAAGCGGTCATTTACATGAATTACCCGCAAAACACGTTGATACCGGAATGGGTTTTGAAAGAATTTGTGCAGTTATTCAAGGGAAAAAATCTAATTACGATAGCGATGTATTTACTCCTCTAATTAATAAAATATCAGAAATATCAACCGTTCCTTATTTAGACGAACAGCATCAAATTGCCATGCGTGTTATTGCAGATCATATCCGTACATTAACTTTTGCTATTGCAGACGGTGCAACCCCCAGCAATGAAGGAAGAGGTTACGTTTTAAGACGTATTTTACGCCGTGCCGCAAGATACGGTAGAAAGATTAATCTTACAGATCCCTTTTTATTTAAATTAGTTGATACATTAACTGATACTATGGGTACAATCTTTCCTGAAATAATTGAAAATGCGGATAAAGTAAAAAATGTTATTCATGCTGAAGAAAATAGTTTTCATTCTACTTTGGATAGAGGAATTGAACTTTTTGATGATGCGGCAAAAAAGGCAAATTCTTTGGGATTAAAAGTAATTCCCGGAGAAGAAGTATTTAAATTATATGACACATTCGGATTTCCGGTTGACTTAACTGCCGTTATGGCAAAAGAAAAAGGTTTAGAAATTGATGAAGCCAAGTTTGATGCATTAATGAAAGAACAAAAAGAAAGAGCACGTAAAGTTACTAAAGAAAAACTTTCGGCTTTAAATATTTCCGCACAAACTGATTTTGGGGATGATTTTAACAATTTACCCGATACAATTTTTACCGGTTACACCGAGATAAAGAGTAATTCTAAAGTCGTTTATATAAAAGAATTAGAAAATTCTGTTGCCGTTGTCTTAGATAAAACTCCGTTTTATCCTGAATCCGGCGGACAAATTGAAGATCACGGTTTATTAATTTTTAATAATTCCGAAATCAATATTAACGGATTAACAAAAGTTAACAATAAGACTATTCACTTTATAGAAAAAAGTGAAATTTCTATTAAATGCGGAGATGAAGTTGAAGCAATTGTTGAAGGTAAAAGACGACAAGATATAATGCGTAATCACTCTGCAACTCACTTATTGCATAAAGCATTACGTTCGATATTAGGAACTCACGTTAAACAAAGCGGTTCTTTTGTTGGACCCGATAGACTTCGTTTTGACTTTTCTCATTTCGAAAAAGTTAACGAACAACAATTAAAATTAATAGAAGAAACCGTAAACGAAAAAATAAGAGAAAACCTAAATCTTAATCATCACCATGAAATTCCTTTTGAAAAAGCAAAAGAAATGGGCGCTTTAATGTTTTTTGGCGATAAATACGGTGATAAAGTTAATGTTGTACAATTCGGTGATTACAGTATGGAGTTTTGCGGCGGTACTCACGTAAGCAACACGTCACACATCGGAATGTTTAAGATAATTAGCGAGTCTTCAATTGCCGGAGGTGTACGCCGCATTGAAGCTGTTACAGGTCGTGGAGTCGAAAAATTTATTGAACAACAAGAAACCGAAATTTCTAAGTTACATAACATAGTTACCCAAATAAACGAAGAAAAACGCAAACTGGAAAAAGAATTATCCGAATTTAAGCTTAAAGAAAAATTAGGCGGTATTGATTCAGTTCTTAAAAATGGTTCGAATGCTTGCGGAATAAGTGTTTATAAAGGAAAAATAAATGCCGAGAACATGGACGAATTAAAATCGTTTGGTGACGAGTTAAGAAATAAAATTAAAAGCGGTATCGGTGTTTTATTTTCCGAAATAGAACAAAAAGCTAGTATTGTTTGTGTAGTAAGCGATGATTTAATTAAAGATAAAAAACTTAGTGCCGGTAAAATCGTTGGTGCTTTAGCTAAACTTGTTGACGGAGGCGGCGGAGGTAAACCTCATTTAGCTACCGCAGGAGGTAAATCGGTCGAAAAAATTGAAGAAGCCTTTGCACAAACCGAAGACGTTATTAGTAGCATCTTATAAATAAAATTTGAATTTTTAATATTCACTCCCTCTTTTTTGCTTTATATTTTCAGTAAGGAAGAGGGATTTTTATTTATCAAAGATTATTTCAATATACTTAAAACTCAAAATTATCTAATTAACCCATACTTATGCATAAGACGCCAGAGAGTAGTGCGACTTACATTAAGTTCGTCTGCAGTCAAATTTTTATTCCACTTATTTTTTGCTAAAACATTTAATATTTCGTCTCGTGTAAACTTTTTACCGTATTCATTTGATTTAATAATCTCCTTTGCAGTATTATTTTCTTTTTCTCTTACAAATGAAGGGAGTTTATTTATTTCAATTGCTACGTTTTGTGCAGTTCTAACAAAAGCATATTCAATAATGTTTTCCAACTCTCTAACGTTTCCGGGATACTGATAATTTATCAGAATGTCAACCGTTTGATCACTGAGTTCAAAAATGTTTTTATTATAAATTAGCGAAAACTTCTTTAGAAAGTGGTTTATTAGCGGAATAATATCAGATTTTCTTTCCCGGAGAGGAGGTAAATGTATAGGTATAACGTTTAGTCTATAAAATAAATCTTCTCGTAAAGTTGCTGTATCTAACGCTAATTTAATATTTTTGTTAGTTGCAGCAATAACCCTAACATTAACTTTACGAGTTAAAGATTCTCCGATTCTTTCAAATGTTCCTTCTTGTAAAACTCTTAATAATTGCAATTGCGTCTGAACCGGTATTTCCCCTATTTCATCAAGAAAAATAGTACCCCCGTCTGCAATTTCAAAACGCCCCGGTCTATCTTTTATAGCATCTGTAAATGCTCCTTTAACATGCCCAAACAACTCTGCAGCCAATAAATTTGGCGGAAAAACAGCACAGTTGATCTTTATATATGGTTTATTCTTTCTTCTCGATATTGACTGAATAGCATTAGCTACCATTTCTTTACCCGTACCGCTTTCACCGGTTATAAATACCGGGGCATCACTTTCACTAATTTCGTTCAATAATTCGTAAATTTCAGTCATCTGACTACTTTTACCAATAATTCCGTAAAAATCGGAATCTTTCATTAAATTAAAACGTAAGCGTTCTACCTCAGAAAGTTCTCTAAAAGTTAAAATACCCCCAATAGGATCATTATTAGAATCATACAATATCGAAGAATTTAATACAATATCGTTTTTAAGCCCTGATTTATTAAATAATTCATAATTAAAATCGGTAATGGTTTTTTTTGATTTTAATGCTAAAGCAATAGGGCAGTTTTTTGCACATTCTCCCGGTTTTATTACATACTTGCAAAATTTACCGTTAACTTCATTTCGTAAATAACCTGTAATTCGTTCGGCTGCCGCATTAAAATATACTATTTTAAAATCTTTATTAACAGCAATAACACCTTCGCTAATGCTATCTAGAATAAAGTCTTTTAAATTTGTATTATTTAAATTAATCATATAAGCCGAATAAAGTTTACCTTTTCCCTTAAAACAATTTAAATTATGTATTAATTCAAAAAAAAATAGGCTGCTTAATAATTAAGTCAGCCTATTCACTTTGGGTTATAAACGTTGCTCACCGCCGTATATATTTAACTTACCGTTAATATGTTTCGTAGAATCCGTAATTGTCCAAGTATTATTTAGATAGTTAACTTCACTAGGATGGCACATTGTACAGTTATTTGCAAAAGCACCTTGAGGATGTGTTCCTGTAGGAAGCGGATTACCCGTACTTGGGTTACCGTGACAACTACCACATTTTATTCTTGAATTATCAGCCGGATCTTTAGTCCATGCAACAACATTATCAATGTTTCCGTTCTTGAAATATCCGTGACAATATACTTGGCTACAAGTACCGTTTGCAAAATCATAAGTCGGATTTGGTACAAATGCAGGTCTATTAGAATCGCGTGAATAAGAACTATCGGTATTCGATTTTGTTATTGCTAATCCGCTAATACTAATTTCAGCGGGTAATCCGTTTATATGTGATTTAACATAACCACCTACAACGGTAATACGCGGATGGCAATCATAACAACTATAGTTTGCACCCGCTAATTTAACATCATAAGCATGGGTTGTATGAACACCCACTCCTCTATCAGAAGTTAATACTGAACCGCCAATAGCTCTAGGAGGGGCAACCCTTTGGGAATTATTAAAATCACCGTGACATGTTGTACATGCTTCGGGACCTCGTGAACTTGTATGACATCCGGAAGTTTTACAACTTAATTTTGCAATTCCGCCCGTATAATCAGCCGCATGACAGCTTTTACAATCATCTAATTTCCAATTTGTAAGTCTTAAAGCGGCAGCATGAAAGTTGGGCGATGTCGGATCATTAAATCCTTCACCGTGTACACCAATCGCTTTATTTACGGTTAATTCCGGTTCGGTATCGCTACAGCCCCATAAAAATGCTAAAGTAAATGATAAACAAATTAAAAAGATTTTATATTTCATAATTCATCTGTCCCCTATTATTTAGAACCATGGCAATAACCGCAAAAACCGACACCGGCAATACCGCTTGGTCTTGCATTTGGGTCTGTATGACAAGTATAACATAACGAGTTTCTATCACTATGCCAATCGCCGTCAATATCGCTTAAAAAATTATTTGCATGTGTTTTTGGATTTGTCATCTTTATACCGTCATTATCTGTATGACACATAATACAATTCGCATCTGCACCGTTTACATCATGACAAGAGGCACAACGTTCGATATCCCGTTTTGCCAACACACTATGTTCTCCTCCTCCGCTACCATAACCACCCGGCATAATAAAGCCCTTTACGGTATGAGATTGTGGAACAACTCCGCCTAAAGCGTAATCACCGCCGCTTGAATTATGACATTCAACACAAAAAGTTTCACGCTGATGACAAGTTGTACATTCTGTAGTTTTTGATTTTGCGTCAATACCGTGTGTGTACCTATAGTTTAAATCATGTACTAACGTAATTTGTTGTTTTTTAATACTACTATTTCCGTTTGCAGGTGAATAAGGAGTATAAAAATCAGTCTTTAAGTTTGGTGAAGATAAACTTGTTGTACCGCTGTGACAATTATCGCAAGATTCTTCGGTATGACACATTACACAGCTCTGAGTATTTGTAGCAAATAAAACTTTATGATTCTTTTTAAAATCGACTGTTTGGTGATTAACGGGAATTAAATTTACAGTTGATTTGTGGCAAGCAGCACATTCAGCCGAAGCAGTTCCTTCAATGTTATGGCAAGAATAACATGTTTCCATACTTGGTATTGAAGCCGGGGATTGTTCTGCGTACTCAACTTCTGCAATTCCTTTGTGACAAACCAAACAATCGTCATCTTTTTTTGCACCATGCTGAACGTGGCTAAAATATAAACCGCTAATTTTTTGTTGTAACGGTTCAAATACATCTTCAAAGTGGCAAACATTACAGTTTTTTTCATCTTCAACATCATGGCAACCGGCACATACTTCTTTTTCAGGTAACAATTTATCGTTTAAAGTTTTTGAATTTATTACCCCAGTATGGCATGTCGAACACTCAACTGTTCCCACATGAGTTTTATGAGAAAATTTAATAATACTACTTTTAGCTTTGCCTTCCGTTTTATATGTATATCCGCTAAACAATGATACCGATATTAACGAAATAAAGATGTAAAATAGTCCTAAGTAAATATTTTTTATTTTCATATTAAATTATGTTTAAGTTAGTGTTAAACCAATAGTTTACTTTTAAGAAAACTCTAAAGTCGTTTTTATAAATTTTATTATTGAAATATTGTGTTTGAACGTCAAAGGACAAAGTTTTAATGGGTCTATAATTTACGCCTCCCATCAGTGTTGAAATATTATACTGAGGAGAATTTGCCGAAAGTTTATATCCAGTATATCCAAATCCTAAAGAAGGAGTTAAAAGACCGTCCCAAAAACTATATGCACCATAAATTGAAAAAGCATCCATTTCACCTGCATAACCCATGTTTTTTCTATAACTTATACTTCCGTATCCGCTATTAATACCAATTGTTATGCGTTGTGAATTTTCTTCTTTATACATTACGTTAGCAACTTTTCCGACAATAGTAAAAAGATTATTAATTCTATAATCACCGCCTAATTCAATTTCCTGAGTATTACCGTAATCAAATACGGCGAAAATCGAATTATATCTAATATGAGGTAATCGATAATTATAGTATAAAGTCAAACCTAAGTTTTCAATTTTTTCATATCTTCCGCTTAATTCAAACTTTGAAGGTTTAAAAACATTAAAATCAAAATCCAATCTTGTATATGCCGAATATTCTTTTGCTTGAGAGTATGATACGTCTGCAGAAGCATAGCGATATTGATTAGATTTTTGTTGAATTAAAACCGTAATCGGATTATTATCGGCATCTAATCGTAATGCTTCATAATCCTGAGGTTTGAAGTTTTTATCAATATAATATAACCCAACTTTTAAGTTTTCGGTAGGCAAATAGGTAAATTTACCCCCTAAAATATAGTTATCGCTCCAATTATCAATTAACTCCAATTTTTGATATGCCGGAACATTTCCTCCGTAAAATCCTCCGATAGTAAATTTAGAAGTTTTTACATCAACAGAAGCTCCGTCAAAAATTCCGCCGGCAACAACATTATACAAAGGTTGTCTGCCAAGTTTAATTGTAGCAATATCAAATATTTTTCGTGCTTCAAAATACAAATTGTAAAATCTTAATCTTGGGTCATTATCTAACTTGTTTGCAATATCTGCTTCTAAATTTAAACGCGTTCTTAAGCTATAATTTGATTTGTTAACATTTAAATACAATGACTGAAAAGTTCTAAAATATTGGTCAGAATTATTCAAGTCGTCATATCTTTCAAAAGTATAAACCGAAGAACTTATACTACCGTTTAAATTTTGTGCTCTACTTGATACTGCAAAAACTAAAATAAAAAGGAAACAAATAGTTTTTTTCATTTTTTGCTCAAATTTTATTTTTCTTTAGGAACATAATGTTTAATCTTTGCCCATTTTTCTTCAAATTTAAATTCTTTGTAAGTCGGACTTTCAGTGTTATGGCATTTTACACAATACTCTTCTTTGTTTTCATGATATTGCATGCCATTTTTAATTGCTTCTTGTCTATCTTTCATTATTTTCATTGTTTTATAATCTGATCCTGCACCATGGCATGATTCGCATTGAACACCGTCTTCTTTGCTAAATTTTTCATCAAACAATGTAGCATCAGATCCATGTCCCGTAACATGGCATTTCAAACAAAAATCACTTTCGGCTGCTTTATCCCCTTTACCAAGTTTTTTTGATATTTCGTCAGATTCAGGCTTTAATAATGTTTTATATGCTTTTGAATGATCGCTTTCTTGCCAAATTTTAAGTTGTTCGCCTTGTTTTTCTGTTTTATGGCACATTTTTGCACAACTATTTACTCCAATGTATTTATATTTTTTAGCATCCTCTTTCGGACTTGAGCTAAAAGCCATAAATAAGACTGATAGACTTAAAAATACCGCTAAATACATTTTTTGTTTCATATTATCTCCTGCTATTTATTAATTATGATAAAAGTACTTTAATATCCTGTTTAATTTACTTATTTAATATAAACATTTATTAAGATAAAAAAAACTTATTTATGAAATATTTAAAAAAATTATTCAAAAAAACGTAATTTTAAATAATGAATTTTAAATTTTATGTGATATTTTAATGAAAATTGTTATTGATGAAAATGTATCATTTGCAAAAGAAGCTTTTGCACAATTTGGTGAAGTAGTTTTGGTTGAGGGTAGAAAAATAGCAAATAATTTAATTAAAGAATCTGATATATTAATAATTCGATCGGTTACCAAAGTTGATAACAAACTGCTTGATAATTCTAGGGTTAAATTTATCGGAACAGCAACAATCGGAACAGATCATGTTGATAAAAACGCGGTTAATTCAAAGCGTATTACATTTGTTAACGCAAAAGGCTGTAATAGTAATGCTGTTGCAGAGTATGTTGCTACTGCTATTTTGGCTATCTCTGTTAAACACAACATTAATTTAAAGAACAAATCAATCGGTATTATCGGATTTGGAAATGTCGGTAAAAAGGTTGAAGTCTTATCTAAAGCTTTGGGTTTAAATACCCTTGTAAACGACCCTCCCCTTAAAGCCGAAGGTTTTAATTATAATTTTGTCTCGCTGGAAGAAGCCTTAAAATGTGATATAGTTTCTTTTCATGTCCCCTTAAATATTTCCGGTATTTATAAGACAGTTCATTTATTAGAAGAGCACAATATTAATTTAATTAAAAAAGATGCCATTATTCTTAATACTTCAAGAGGCTCCGTTTTAAATAATAATGTTTTGTTGAAAAAGATTAATAAAGACAAAAATTTAACAGTTTTGGATGTTTGGGAAAACGAACCGAATTGTTTACCCGAATTAGTTAATAAGGTTGAAATAGGTACAGCTCATATTGCAGGGTACTCGTACGAAGGGAAAGTAATCGGAACAAAAATGATTTATGACCAATTATGCGATTTCTTAAATGAAAAGCCCACATGGAAGCCTCCGATTTACGAAAAAGTATTAAAAAATTATGTTTATAACAATTCTGTTAGCTTTAATAGCAACATGTACAATATAACAAAAGATATTTATGATATTTATTCAGATAGTGATTCTTTTAAATCTCAAATGGCTTTAAGTAACCCGGCTTCGGAATTTGATGAAATTAGAAAAAATTATAAGTTGAGATACGAATTTCCAAATTATTTGGTTCATTTGGGTAAAGATAATACTAAAATTGAAAATGTTAAAAAAATGCGATTTTTACTCGATTAAATAATACGCAATAATTCAATTATTTTTGACTTTCAAAATGATATTTCAATTTTGATATTTAACTATCCCCACAAGACACTCAAAGAATTGAGATTATAAGCAAATATTATGTTAGTTGCTTCTCACATTTGACATACTGCCTGGTGGAACAACTATTGACATTAGCACTGTTATTTGTTATTTTATTAAAAAAATTTTCGTTCATATTAAATTGATGAATAATGCTTTGGTAAGAAAGGAAATCTCTGGAAAATCTATAAAAAACTACTCTTAAATTCCTTTCAAAAAAAACAAAAACATTTATAATTATTCGAGGTGTAAAATGAAAAGAATTGTTTTTACAATTTTAGCATTTTTTGTTTTAACTTCTTTGATTCATAGCCAGAACCAAAGAATTCAAGGGGAGCAACATGAAATATACAATGCAATTTTTGAGAATAACGGCAAACAAATTAAAGACAATTTACCATTTATATTTCTAATACAAAACAAAAACATAATTAATACTGAAAAAGGGATACTTTATAAACCTTCGACAATTTATATTAATGATAATACAAAAAGACAGACTTTTACATACGACGCAACCGGAAGGAATCTTTTACAATTATTATACGAAAATTTGCAAAACGGTGCATGGGTAAACGTTTCTAGACAAACTCAAACATTCAATACGGCGGGAAATTTGCTCACTGATTTACGCGAAGATTGGGTTAATAATGCTTGGGTTAACAATTGGCGTTACACATATACTTACGATGCTAATGGTCACCGACTGACACATCTGTATGAAATATGGCAAAATAGTGCTTGGGTTAATAACGGGATGTACTTTTATACTTATAATGCACAGGGGAATATACTTACTTTGTTATATAAAATTTGGTATAACAACTCATGGCAAGACTATTATAAGTACACTCATACTTATGACGCAAATGGTAATATGCTAACAATGTTAAATGAAACATGGAAAAATAGCACTTGGGAAAATAAATGGTTATATTCTTATACATATAACCCAAACAATGTCTTAAATTCCGGTTTGTATCAACTTTGGCAAAACAATACTTGGGTAAATAGCGGACAAGAAAGCTATACATTTGATACAAATGAAAACCCGTTAATGATTTTATATGAATCATGGGAAAACAACACTTGGGTTAATAATTGGAGAAATATTTTCACTTACGATGCTAACGGAAATATGTTAACTGAATTATCCCAAACGTGGTTTAACGCAATGTGGACAAGCAACTGGCAAAACACTTATAATTACGATATAAACGGAAACAGGTTATCATCATTATATGAATATTGGGAGAATGGTGTACTATTTAACGGAACTCGTGAATTTTACACTTTTGATGTAAATAATAACTCAATTACGGGGAAAGCTGAACTGTGGAGTGACAATAATTGGATTAATAATGAATATGGGTCAATGGGAATTGTATCGAATAACAACGGTTATTATATATATGTTTCGGGCTATAATTGTAATGTAACCTATACACAATTTACAGACGTAAAAGACGAGCTTAACAATAGTTTAGTTTTTACATTAAACCAAAACTACCCTAACCCGTTTAACCCAAGCACTAACATTAACTTTACTTTACCCAAAACCGAGTTTGTAACACTAAAAATATACGATATTTTGGGTAAAGCAGTAACTACACTTATTGACAAAGAATTAAATGCGGGTAATTATACAAAAACTTGGGATGCAAATAACTTAAGCAGTGGAGTTTATTTTTATAAATTACAAGCAGGTAAATTTACCGAAACTAAAAAGATGATTTTAGTAAGATAAATTTATTATTAAATATATGAGATGCCAAATGAAAAGAATTGTTTTTACAATTTTTGCGGTTTTTGTTTTAACGTCTTTGATTTATAGCCAGAACCAAAGAATTCAAGGGGAGCAACATGAGATATACAATGCAATTTTTGAGAATAACGGCAAACAAATCAAAGACTATTTACCATTTATATTACTAATACAAAACAAAAACAAAATTAATCCTGAAAAAGGGATACTTCATAAACCTTCGACAATTTCTATTAATGATAATACAAAAAGACAGACTTTTACATACGACGCAACCGGAAGGAATCTTTTGCAATTATTATTCGAAAATTGGCAAAATGGTGCATGGGTGAATATTTGGCGAAATATCTATACCTATGATTCAAACGGCAATATACTGACTGAGGTGGATGAGATATGGTCAGACGGTTTTTGGGTAAATAAAGAGCGAGGGACCTATACACATGATGCAAACGGGAATATACTGACTGAGGTGGATGAGATATGGACAAACGGTACTTGGGTAAATAAAAGGCAAAACACCTATACATATGACGCAAACGGGAATATGCTAACTTGGTTGTCTGAGAACTGGGAGAACGGTACTTGGGTAATTAATTGGCAAAACACTTATGCATATGATACAAACGGGAATATGCTAACTTGGTTGTCTGAGGACTGGGAGAATAGTACTTGGGTAATTAATTATCGATATAATTATACCTATGATTCTAATGGTAATAAGCTGACTGAGATTTATGAGGACTGGGAAAACAATGTTTTAGTGCAAAATCAGCGATTTACTTTTACCTATAATGCAAACGGAAATTTGTTGACCGGTCTGTTTGAGGACTGGGTAAATGGTGTTTGGTTGAATAATGGAAGATATACCTACAACTATGATTCTAAAGGTAATATGCTTACCGAGATTTATGAGATCTGGGCAAACGGTGCTTGGATTAATAATCGGCGTAACACATATACTTATGATACTTTTAACAATGCTATATCCGGAAAAGTTGAAAGATGGGCTAATAATTCATGGGTTAATTACAACGATTACTACTCCATGTATTGCTTTTATAATAATAAAGGAGATTATTTATATGTTTCGGGTTATAATTGTAATGTAACCTATATACAATTTACAGACGTAAAAGATGAGCTTAACAATAGTTTAGTTTTTACATTAAACCAAAACTACCCTAACCCGTTTAACCCAAGTACTAACATTAACTTTACTTTACCGAAAACCGAGTTTGTAACACTAAAAATATATGATATTTTGAGTAAAGAAGTAACTACACTTATAAACGAAGAGCTTAATGCGGGTAATTATACAAAAACTTGGGACGCCAAGAACTTAAGCAGCGGTGTATATTTTTATAAACTAAATGCAGGTAAATTTACAGAAACTAAAAAGATGATTTTAGTAAGATAAATAAAATAATTCATTTTCCTTTGGCAAGGGGGATTGTTAGATAAGCCCCCTGCCAAATGTAACATCCTTAAGCAGTTTACTCAAAAGAATTAATAAGGCAAACAAACTATACTTCAAGAAAAAATATTTTTTTTGGATAAAAAAGTAAAAAAATGGCAATCTTACTCTTGCAAAAATAAATTTTTCTTACTATTTTAATAACAAATAAATGCCTTAAATTCATTTATTATATATAATTAGTTAGTTTTTTGGTTCTTTCAAATTTTAAGAATTAAAAAGATATTACTATAAATTAAAAAATCAGGTATGGAAGTTTGAGGTTGCATTTATAAGGTTATAAAACAGCCAAGGAATCGGTAAAAATAGCGTTTTGCAAAGATTTATCAAGACTTAAACACATCCATAAATAATAAAACGGAAGCAAGATGAAAAAAATATTTATAATGTTTATGTTGATTGGCATTGTATTATATGCTCAAAACAGAGATTCGGTAGTATCAAAAAAGAGCATTGATATTAAAACCAAGATTGGAAACAGTGAAAATTTTGTTTATGTAGAAGGAGGAACGTTTCAAATGGGGAGTGATGAAAAATTTCATTCTTCTGATGAAAAACCGGTACACTCTGTAACTATAAACAGCTTTTATATCGGGAAATATGAAGTTACTGTTGAAGAGTTTGAAAAATTTATAAGTGCTACAGGTTATGAAACTGATGCGAGCAAAACGGGGTGGAGTGTTGTTTGGAACGGAAGCAAATGGGAAAAGAAAATCGGTGCAGATTGGTATTGCGAAGTAGGTGGCAACAGAAGAAACGTTGAAGAAAATCGGCACCCTGTAATACACGTAAGTTGGAATGATGCAGTCGCATATGCAAAATGGGCAGGTGGAAGATTACCAACCGAAGCGGAATGGGAATATGCCGCCAAAGGTGGAAATAAAAACAGTAGCTATAAATATTCAGGAAGTAATAACGCGGGTGATGTTGCCTGGTATAAAGATAATTCGGGTGGTAAAACTCATGAGGTAGGCACAAAACAACCGAACGAATTGGGAATATATGATATGACCGGAAACGTTTTGGAGTGGTCTCAAGATTGGTTTGGGATAGATTATTATGAAAGCAGTCCGAATAATAACCCAAAAGGGCCGAGTACCGGAGAGTATCGTGTCCTTCGTGGTGGCGCTTGGAACGATATAGATAAATACTGTTTTACTACCTATCGCGCACGTTACTATCCGCATTCCACATACTACAATAGTGGTTTCCGGTTAGTGTATGACTAAAATAGTGATAGCCAAGGACTCGGTAAAAATAGCGTTTTGCGAAGATTGATCAAGATTAAATATACATCAATAAAAAATAAACGGAGGCAGGATGAAAAAAATATTTATAATGTTTATGTTGATTGGCATAGTATCATATGCTCAGAACGGAGGTTCGGTAGTATCAAAAAATGGTGTTGATGTTAAAACCAAGATTGGAAACAATGAAAATTTTGTTTATGTGGAAGGAGGAACGTTTCTGATGGGGGGGAACAATTACGGAAAAAGTAACGAAAAACCGGCACACAGTGTGACGTTAAATAGTTTTTATATAAGTAAATATGAAGTTACCCAAAAAGAATGGATAGAAATAATGGGTGACAACCCATGTATTTGGGAAAAAGACAATTTTCCGGTTGATAATGTTAGTTGGAATGACATACAAGATTATATTAAAAAGTTAAACAAAAAAACGAAAAAAAAGTATAGACTTCCCACCGAAGCAGAGTGGGAATATGCGGCAAGAGGAGGAAATAAAAGTAATAAATATACATATTCAGGAAGCAATGACATACATGACGTTGCATGGCATTACGATAATTCGCGTAACAGACCGCATGAAGTAGGCACAAAAATGCCTAATGAGTTAGGCATATTTGACATGAGTGGTAATGTATGGGAATGGTGCGATGATTGGTATGGAGAGAACTATTATGCAAGTAGCCCAAGTAAGAATCCAAAAGGACCTAACGAAGGTGAATGTTGTGTTATACGTGGAGGCTCTTGGGGAGATGTCCCATACTCTACTACCGCTCGTACTTGCGATGATCCTAATTTCAAGTCCAAAAACACCGGTTTTCGCTTAGTGCATGACTAAAAAATTATATTTTTACAAAAATTTTAATGTCGTTTTAAAGTACTTACATTTCTCGTTTTAAGCAACCTGTTCTAAAAGATTTACAACCTAAACAGTGGGGTACCCCAAAAAGGGTACTTCCATTTTCTGCTTTTACAACTTCTGTTAGGACACTCATCCTAACTAGGGCGTGGAATATAGTACCTTAACCTGCAAGGGTAACTTTGTATTTTGATTTTACGAGTGCTTTTAAGCTTGGAGTTTGAGTATTATTGTTATACTATTTTGTATTTTAGATAACTAAATAACATATTTTTCACGTGTTCAATTTCACTCAAATAATGTTACAAACAGTCTCAAATAAACCTAAATTGGTAATAAAAATTTCGCAAATTTTTCTTTTATTTATCAATCATCTGTTCTTTCCCCCATTTAGCAAGAATATCTAAAATAGGAAAGATAGTTTTTCCCTTTTCCGTAATATAATATTCTACATGCGGAGGAACCTCCGGGAAGACTTCTCGTTTTATATAACCATCCTTTTCAAGTTCTCTTAGCTGATTAATTAACATTTGTTTGCTAATAACCGGAATAGATTTCTGTAATAAGCTAAATCGATTAATACCGATTTGAAGTCTATGTAAAATTACCGGCTTCCATTTTCCCCCAATTTTTTGAAGTGCAAAGTTAATAGGGCAATTAATAAAATCTTCCCAAGTTAACCCGTTTATCTTATCATTAGTTTGCATTCTTGTTTAATCCATTAGTCTAAAAAAATGTACTACTTACAAGATTTTATACTACTTTATTTTCAACTACTAATATACTAATTTTGACTAACACAAAAAAATTAATAAGGAATCAAAATGGAAAACATGAAAGAATTAGTAAAATCTTTTTACACAAAATGTTTAACTGTAAATAGTGATACAAACTTACCGGAATTTACAAATCAATTATTGGATGATAACTTCCTATCAATTAATGCTAAAGAGACAAAAAGCAAACAAATATTAATAGGACAGCTCCAATATTTTTGGAAACTAATTCCTGATCTTAAATGGGAACCGAAAGAAATTATACAAGAAGGAAATCAAGTTGTTGTTCGTAGTGAGTTTAGCGGTTCACCGATTGGTGAATTTATGGGCTTAAATTTAAATGGTTCAAAATCTTTCAAAACTATGTCAATTGATATACATACTGTCGAAAACGGAAAGATCGTAGAGATTTATCATATTGAAGAATGGGGTACCGCAATAGAACAATTAAAATAATAAAATAATTCTAATACATATACTTGTCAGGGGCTGTATCAAAATTAAACTTAATGTAAATTTTTAAAGATTAATCTCAAAAGTTTTGAGATGAGTTGAAATTATTCCCAAGTCACTATTTAAAAATTGTGGTAATTATATAAATAAATAAGTGATTTTTGCTATAATATACAAGTGTTTTATCAATTACCACTATCTTAAGGTAGCGGCAATCAAACCCCGCTAAAACTTTATTAAACGGGTAATATTAAAATGTATTAATCTTAATAAATAAGTGAAAAATTGCTTAATAAAAACAAAAAAACAAGCTTTTGATACAGTCCCCTTAATTGTGTGGGCTCTAGTCGTGGATAATTCCGTGGCTAATTTCACATTAAATATTAGTATTCAACATTCAGAAGTAACAATCAAAATTTATTTAACCAAACATACCAATTTCTGCCTTACCTTGCCATTTCATTGGGCTATTGTCGTGGGCTGGAATTATTTCCTCACCCCATGAATGAATTTATGGGTTGCTTTTTATTCAACATTTAACATTACTTCACCAGAACCATTTTCTTCAAATCATTAAATACTGGCCCCGTTACTTCCAATCTATACAAATATATACCGCTTGCTATATTACTTAAATCTATTTGCGTTTCGTTATAACCTTTGCTTTTATTTCCTTCAATTATTGTCTGTAATAGTTTACCCGTTATATCATATATCTTTATTCTTACTTCGCCGTCATCTTTTAAGCTATAACTAATTGTTGTTGTCGGGTTAAATGGATTCGGATAATTTTGGTATAGTGCATATTCGTAATTAGCTGTTATGGTAACTTCGTTTACATCTGTGACCCTCACTATTACTTCACTACTTTGATAACTTTGATTGCCGGTATTATCTACAGCAGTTACTCTGTAATATGCCTTTTGTTCTATTGTGTCATAAAATAAATTATCGGTTAATATTGCTACTCTTTTTGTACTATCTAAAGTTAATATAGGAGCAGTATCTTTATATACATAATACTCTTTTAAATCCGCTTCGGTATTTGGTGCCCATGTAACTTTTACTCTATTGGTTGCGGACTCATAAACCGCCTTTAGCTGTTTAACTACTTTCGGTGCAAAATCTTGATATTCTTAACTAATACCGTTCGGTCCACCAAACATAACTATATCACTTCGCGAACCGTCAACATTTAATCTTTTAGGATTCGCTAATAATATTTGTTATATTTATTGCCAGAAAATCTTTCCCCTTATAAAACGTTTGTTTAAAACTGATAATCTTTTCTCTGTCTTTCCGTAGTTTTTCATAAATTACCGATGTTGTCTTTTCGGTTAGTTTAACTTTCAACTCCTCGCATGCAAACGAATGCTCCAAATAATCTGGAGTGTTTTTTATAGTTATAAAATGGAAAAAACGTA
Source organism: Bacteroidota bacterium (assembly GCA_023447335.1). GTDB lineage: Bacteria > Bacteroidota > Ignavibacteria > Ignavibacteriales > Melioribacteraceae > JAEXOD01. The sequence continues at coordinate 3,761 of JAEXOD010000030.1, read as the reverse complement.
AATATGATAATACTAATATCTCTTAATATTAATAAGGGAATATGTTCTTTAATTCTTCTATTTTTTTCCCAATAATTTCTTTGACGCATAATAACATCCTTATACTTTGACGGAAATTCTGTATTCTATATAGTCGTTTTAGGCTTGTCTTTAAAGTTTTCGTTTTTTTTCATTCCATGAATCCTTCATAAGTAATTTTGCCTAAAAATTTCCCTATTATTTTCTTAGCTCTTCCTTTGGTTTTATCTTTCTTGCATGAAACTTCTTAAACATTATATTTCCCTTTCATGTCCCAAACTTCTGTTTTAGGGTACTGGTGTTGTTTTTCCCATTCCGGTATAATATTAAACTCAAAATATTGCGCAAATATTTAATACAATTATAACACTTTTTACCTCTAAGTAAATCTTTTAATTAAACTTATCAGATTATATTACGTGTTTTTGAAGAGTGATGGCTTAAAAACAGAAAACCGAAACTTTTTTTGTTTCGGTTTTCACCAATTAATTAAAACTAAAAATTACGAATTCATTTCAAAAATTTAACATCAACGACTATCTCACCAATACCATCTTCTTGGTTTGGTTGAAATTACCTGCTTTAAGTGTATAAAAATAAACTCCGCTACTTAAGTTTTCTGCATTCCATATTTTGGTGTAGCTGCCTGGGATGAGTTCTTCGTTAACCAGATTTGAAATCTCTTTGCCTAAAACATCATATATTTTTAATGTAACAAAAGATGATTTAGGAATAACAAAGCTAATTATCGTACTTGGATTAAATGGATTTGGGTAGTTTTGCGTCAAAACAAAATCAATATCTCCCATTCCGTTAAGATTTAATATTTCAGAAAACACTATATTTCCGTCTAAATCTATTTGTCTAATTTGATAATATGCCCCAGAAGTAAGGTCAAAATCGTTAAAATAATAAGTATTGTTAAGACCGTTTGTTTCATAACTTGCAATATAGTCTATTTTAACAAAATTCTTACCATCAAAACTTTTAAGTATTTCAAAACCTTTGATATTGGAGTTAAAGGTAGTACTCCAACTTAATTGAATTCTATCATTTAACTTTGTAATATTGCAAATAATCTGTTCCACAGGTGAAATAACATTTGTATAATTTGCAATATAAGCAGTATATCTGCAACGCATCCCATACATCAAACTTAAATTTATCAAACTGTCTTTTTTGGGTTGCGTTTCACCATAAATTTCAATTTCTCTTTCAAGTTCATCCATTCGTAATTTTGCCCAAATAAATTCGGGGAATTTATCATCTGTTGTGTTGCCACTAAAATTTGCATTGAATTGAAAGTTTAACGTGTCAGTATTTCCTTCTCCGGCAACATAAACAATTCCTGATTCGGGAATAGAATATCTACCGCTTACAACAATGTTTGACCCAACAAAAAGCGTACTTAAATATCGAGGTAAAACATTACTAATATCCGATTTCTCAAAATTAAATATCGGTGACTTTAAAATCGGTTGATTAATAACATCCAACACATCAGTAACCTTTTCGTTAATATTGTCTTTTTCTTTAATAAATGTAGCAAAACCATAATTTAATGATGCTAACATTTCTAATCGGGCATTATCAACGTTGTCACCAATTGCAATCGGGAAAAGTCCTATGTTATAATGATTTGAACTTCTTATTGATTTAGGATTAATAGTGCTTCTTCCGTCAGTAAAAGCAACAATCATATTTGAATTATTGTCTTCTAAGAAATGATTCATAGCAATTGTAATAGCATTAGTAAATTGATTTCCTGTAGTACCTGTTGAAAGATTATTCAAATATTCTTTTGCATTTGCGATGGATGAAGCATTAGCAGGAATCAAATACGGTTGCCAAGGATGAACATAACTATCGTAGTCTATGATATTAAATTTATCATTTTCTGTCAGATTATCCAAAGCGTTTGATATGGCATGTATACTCTGTTCAAATTTGTAACCAACCATCGAAGATGACCTTGAAATTACAAAAATTATATTTTTAGGAATTTCTTGTCCTGCAGAATTACTTGGAGCTTTCAAAAATAATGTAAAATGTCCATCAATAGAATCATTATTTACCGAATATGAAGATAAAGCTATTGATTCGTTTGAAGTTTTGTAACTAAAACGGAAATCTGATGTTAAATATGCCATAGCTTTGCGTATTCGCAGAACGACCTTATTTTGTTCGTTAACCAACGTTTGAAAATTGGGATGAGAGGGAATATTAAAAGAAGTTATATTGCTTTTGGAATTGACTTCTATATTAAATTCTAAAAGGTCTATAGGATTAGTCACAAAATCTTTTGTATCTAATGGATAAAAATAATTAATATTTTCTTTCACACTATTTAATAACGAAACATAGTGCAATTCAATTTTTTGTAGATCGCCGGGTTTAATATCTTTTAACTCTATTTTTAATACGTTTTTTCCCATATATTTATTAATTAATGCAAAAATACCTCCGGAACCTGTTCCTGGATTAATTGATTGAGGCTGAACTTTTAAAATGGCTTTGAATAGAGTATCGTTTCTTGTGTAATATATTGCAGTTGACCGTGCATCATTAGGTAACGGAAATGAATAAACTGCATCAACTGTTTTTGTCCAATCGTTCACAAATTCTTGGTAAACTACAGTTTCCGCTACAAAATCGTTAATTTTAACTGATACTTGTGTAACTCGGTTTCTAAGTAAATAACCCGGATAAGTAGTATCCGAAGATACTAATAAACCGTCTGCCATTAAGTTACCATAAAAAACTAAAACTAATATATTGAAAAGAATATATTTAAATTTCATAGTATAACCCCTCATTATTTTAAGAATATTATTTTTTGAACCGGCAGTATTTTTGCAATGCCGTTGTTTGAAATATATTTTGCTCTTACAAAATAAATTCCTGCACCATTATTTCCATTTAGGTCATTTTTAGCATCCCAAGAAAGTGTTACCGGATTTTGTCCGGAATCAAAAGAAAGCATTTTCACTTTTTGACCTAAGATGTTATAGATTTCCACTTCACCTTGATATAGCGAAGGATTTTCTAAACGAATTTTGACAGAGGGATTAAAAGGATTAGGATAGCATGAAATTTCTTTAATATTATTTAAGGAATTATCGGGCATTTCGGTAGCATAATTAAACATAGCTGTTCCGCCCAAACCAGCATAGTGCAATTCCAATGTACCGGAATGGTTAGCAGAAGGATTTAATGAATTAAATGTAAGCAAGTAATTGGATGAAACATTAATTCGCGAAATATCAAGCAAAATATCCCTAAAATTTCCATTTATATTATAAAAATTTCCACCGGTAGGAATAGTAATTTGTTCATATAAAAATTGTTCGTCAATACTTCCTATACAATGAGCAATTATTGATTTATTTATGATAGAATCAACAACATTCTGAACAGAATACTGTGTGTATATATTTTGCACATGGAAAGAAGCATCTGTTATCCAAATTATTACTCTTTGGGATGAATTGCGAAAATTAAACTGAGTTGCACGAACTAAGGCATCCAAGGAATTTTCAGGATAACCGCCTCCTCCGTGAGAATGTTGTACCTCTACAAGTCCTTTAAAATGGTTTGCATCTGATGTAAATGCATATACGTTTTCTATATAATCCAAAAACGTCACCATTCCTAAATTATAGTCTATTCCTTTAAAAGCTAAAGAATCAGTAAATTCAATAATATTATTTTTCACGGCATTAATTTCTGCCCCCATACTACTA